>JAZSNW010000142.1:0-7360 GCA_045536615.1 Acutalibacteraceae bacterium
GCAGCACAGTAAAGTTCAACATCGGGATGTGCTTTTGTAAATGCCTCAATACCCTCGGGTGCGGCAATAATGCAAAGAAATTTAATGCGCTTGGGGTTAAACTGCTTAATGCGCGAAACCGCATCAATAGCGCTGCCTCCTGTTGCAAGCATGGGGTCAAGCACGAAAACATCACGCTCATCTAAATCGGCGGGTAGTTTGCAGTAATAGTCAACGGGGGTGTGCGTTTCGGGGTCGCGGTACATACCAATATGGCCAACCTTTGCGGCGGGGATAAGGGTTAAAAGACCGTCAACCATACCAAGACCTGCACGAAGAATCGGTACAAATGCCATTTTTCTGCCGGCTAATTTTTTGGTTTTTGCTGTCACTAACGGGGTTTCAATTTCAACCTCTTTAAGTGGCAAATCACGGGTCGATTCATAACACATAAGCATTGCAATTTCGTTTATAAGCTCGCGAAATTGCTTTGTGCCTGTGCGTTTGTCACGAAGAATAGAAAGCTTGTGCTGAATTAGGGGATGGTCCATTACAAATACATTTTCTTTCATTTTAAATGCTCCCTTTATTTTTCAATTTCTGTAATTTTATCAATTCGGTTTTGGTGGCGGCCGCCTTCAAATTCGGTGTTTACGAATAAATCAACCAGTTCAAGCGCTGTGCCCACACCGATAACCCTGCCGCCCAAACACAACACATTTGAATTGTTGTGAAGTCGGGTATATTTAGCGGAAAAATGCTCGCTGCAAGCGGCGGCACGAATACCTTTGTGCTTATTTGCGGCAATTGACATACCAATACCTGTGCCACAAACCAAAATGCCTAAAACATTTTCGCCCCTTTGTATGCTTTCGCAAACCTTTTTTGCAATATCGGGGTAATCAACCGAAGTGTTTTCATAAATTCCAAAATCGGCAACATTGTGACCCATATCGGTAAGTTGTTTTAAAATTGCGTTTTTATGTTCAAGACCGCCGTGGTCACATCCAAGTGCTATTCTCATAATTTCATTCTCCTTGTTTTGCTTTTAGTTCTCGCTCTGCCTGGGGAAGTCGCAGATAAAAGGGCAATAAATCGTTTGGTGAAAGGGTTTCACCCTTTTTAAAGGCATCAAGTGATGCAAAGCCAACACCTACAGCGTTTTGATATTGCCTTATCGGGTGGGCTTTTTTAATATTTTTTATATCCCTTGCGGCGTCATAAAAAATGTCCGCCCCGTCACCAACAATTATAACACATTTATCACTGCTTTGCGATATGTTTTTTATTTCCTCTAAAAGCTCATCACACATAAGCGCACGGTCTTTGCAAAGGCGGGTGATTTCACCGTTTTCAATGTCAAAAATTGCATTATAAAGTTGGTTGCACCTTGCGTCCATAACGGCGCAAACTATACAGTCTGTATCGGAATAATTTTGCGCCATTGAAATCAGAGTTGAAACCGCAACACAGGGTGTTTTCTTTACTGCGGCAAGCCCTTTTACTGCGCTTATACCGATTCTTATACCAGTAAACGAGCCGGGGCCCGAGCTGATTGCAAAGCCGTCAATTTCGTTTATGTCGGTTTTAGATGATGAAAGTGCACTTTCAATCATTGGCATCAGAGTTTGAGAATGGGTAAGCTTTACATTGGCATAAGCACTTGCAATTAGCTTGTCATTTTCTAAAATGGCAACGCTTGCAGGTGTTGCCGAGCATTCAACTGCTAAAATTTTCATTTTATCTTACCTTTCGGTGATTATAATTTCGCGTGTGTTATCGTCGATTTTGTTTATGGTTACATAAATTGTGTTATCGGGCAGAGCGTTTTCAATGTTTTCGCTCCATTCGGCCGCAATAACACCGCCGTCTTCAATATAGTCAAAAAAGCCGGTTGAGTATAAATCCTCCCATCCGGATACGCGGTACATATCAAAATGATATAGTGGGATTCGGCCGCTTAAATATTCGTTTATTAAAGCAAAGGTGGGGGAGGTGACATCATCACTTGCGCCAAGCCCTTTTGCGAGCCCGCGGGTAAAACAGGTTTTACCCATACCAAGACCGCCCCGAAAAGCAATAACACAACCATTATTTATTGTTTGCCCCAAATTTTCACCAATTTTTTCGGTATCTTCGGGGCTGTGTGATATAAATTTTTGCATAAAAGTTACCTTTAAGTATGAATTTTTATTAAGTATAACATATTTTTTAAATTTAATAAAGTGTTACTTGAATATTTGTTGAAAATAAAATATAATAAGTGCAGAATATTTTACGGAGGTAAGTACCTTTGCGACATATTTTTGCAAGATTTGCGGATTTTGTGCGTGAATCTGATAAAATTCTTTTAACACTTTGCTTTTTAACCTCGGCTTATGGTTGTGCTGCGGTTTTTTCGGCAACCAATTATATGCAAAATCTCCGCCCGTTTTTAGTACATACCCTTTGTCTTGTTTTGGGCTTTGGCGTAATTTTTGTGGTTTCGTTTTTTGAGTATGAAAAGTTTACAAAGCTTTGGCCGCTTTTTGCGGTTGGTGGCATTGTGCCCGTAATACTTACATTTTTTATTGGCTTTGCTCCCGAAGGCACTGATGACAAGGCGTGGCTTGACATAGGTATTACTACTTTTCAACCGTCCGAGCTTTTGAAAATTTGCTTTATTATTACCTTTGCCGCCCATTTAAGTAAGGTTGGTAAAGATATAAATAAAATTAAATCTTTAATTCCGCTTTGTGTTCACGGCGCAATTCCTGTGTTTTTAATACATCTTCAAGGTGATGACGGTACCGCCCTTATTTTCGCTTCGATAATGGTTATAATGATGTGGTCGGCAGGTCTTTCTTGGAAGTATTTTGTGGCTGCGTTTTCAACACTTTTGGTTTCTTCACCAATAATTTATTTCTTTATTATGAATGATGCCCAGCGTGAACGCCTTATCAATATGTTTGATATTGATGCCGATATTAAAGGTGTTGGTTGGCAACAATACCGTGGCAGACAAGCCCTTGCAAATGGTGGCTTTTTTGGTCAAGGATATTTAAAGGGTGACCTAACACAAATGGGTAAAGCCGGTGTTCCCGAAGGGCATAACGACTTTATATTTGTAAGTATTGGGGAAGAACTTGGCGTTATAGGATGTGTTGCGGTTATTATTCTTTTGGCGGCAATATGTTTTAGATGTTTGCAAATTGCAAAACTTTCTTCCCGAACGGATGGTAAATATATTTGCGTGGGCATTTTTGCAATGATTTTTGCCCAAATTATTGTTAATATCGGCATGTGTACTTCGGTTACCCCCGTAATTGGTGTAACATTGCCGTTTTTCAGTGCGGGCGGTACATCGCTTTTGTGTTTGTTCCTTGGTATGTCGCTTGTGCATAATGTTTATATGAACCGAAATTCACGAACCCTTAAACTTCGAGATTAAAGAAAGCACCCTTTAAAAGAGGGTGCTTTTTATGGTATTTTGGGGCTTTTAATTCTTAAATAATCGCTTTTAAAACTTTTATAAAAATGTCGGCTTGGTGGCAATACCTCGTTATTAGAAAGTACAACATTTTTACTGCTAAAGCTTGAAATGTGGTTTAAATTAACTATAAATGCGCGGTTGATTTTTGAAAAACAATTTTGGGGCAGGGCGGCGTTTACACGCGCCATGGTTTTGTTGCAAAAAACGGTTTGGTTTGTTAAATGAATTATAGAATGTTTATTGTTCGCTTCTAAATATAAAATATCGCCTATATTAAGGCAAAAATTTTCAGCACCGTCGCTTACAATAATTGGCATTATAGCCACGCTTATTTTAAAGAAATTTTCTAAAACATCAAAAAGTTCGGGTTTATTATACGGCTTTTTTATAAATCCAAAGGCGTTTATCATAAAAGCGTCGGCAGCGATTTTATAATCATTTCCGGTTATTATTGTTTTCTTTGTAATCCCCATTTCATAAAATTTTCTTGAAATGAATTTCCCGTTTTTACTGTCAAGGGATAAAAAAATTAAAGTATATCTATTGGCATTAGGAATTGTTTTATCACAGCAAGTGAAAATATCCACAACAAAATCCGTTTTTTGAAAATTTGAATAAAGATATAAAAGTTCTTTAAGTTTAAGCGAATTTTCATAATCATCATCAATAATTGCTATTCTCATAAAAACCTCAAAACATAATTTGCAGTATTTCTAAAACGAAATACTGCTTTTTTTGTTATTTGTCAACTGTATAATACCATAAAATGCAATATATGTCAATATTTTGGTAAAATTATGTAATTTTTGCAATTTACACCCAAAATTCGACAATTCGCTCTATTTTTCGACAAAACTGAAAAAATTTTAATTAAAATGTCACTCAACTAAAAAATGTAAATTTTTTCCAAAAACACACCAAAACCGCTTACAAATTTGCAAGGTAAGGTGTGTTTATTGTTGAAAGGTTGAGTGTTGTTATGAAAAATTACTTATTAAAACCGTTAATTAAAAAGGTGAAAGAACAGGATATGACAGCGTTTCCATTGGTTTTTGAAGAATTTAAACGACTGATAAATTTCTATGCGGCAAAACTTCATTATGAGGATGCAGCGTCAGATTTAACCTTGTTTTTAATTGAAATGATATATAGCATAAAACTTTCAAAATTTGAAGAAGATGAAAGCGACGATATTAAAAGATATATTGCGGTATCTATTAAAAACAAATATTTCAGTTTGTCGGCCGGCCGATTTAACAAAGAAAAATATAACCAAGATTTTTATGACGGCTATGATGTTTTTTATGAAGATTTTTTAGGAAGAATTTTTGTAAATGATAGTTTAAAGTCATTAAATGATGAGCAAAAAATCATTATAATTTACCGCTATATTTATGGGTACAGTATTGCTGATATAGGGCAGATTACCAACCTTTCAAGGCAAACTGTTAACAAGAAAAAGAATCAAGCGCTTAAAATTTTAAGAGAGGAATTTAAAAAGAATGAAACCATTTTTTTATGATTTAAAAATTTACAGGGTACGAAAAAGTTGGGATGATATAAAGTCGGGCGCGGGGTCTTTTTTTATTTTTGAAAATGCGGTAAGGGTTGCAAAAGAAACAAAGTGCAATGTTTATAACCACAAAAAACAATGTGTGTGGTCTTATGAAAAGGAAATTAAATAAAAATGCCGCCCATTCGGGCGGCAAAGTATTATTTTTTGTAAAGATTATTTTTTAATGCTTTAAACGATTCTTCGCTTATAACGTGCTCAATTCGGCAGGCATCATCAAGGGCTGTTTGTTTATCGACACCTAAATTTATTAAAATTTCAGACAAAATTGTGTGTCTTTCAAAAAGTTTTTTAGAAATTTGAGCGCCCGAATCTGTCAGGGTTATATATCCTTCGGGTGAAACCGAAATGTAATTGCCGTTTTTTAAAAGACCTACTGCACGGCTGACACTTGGCTTTGAATAACCCAAATGCTCGCATATATCAATCGAACGCACATTGGCACCATTTTTTGACAAAATATAAATGGTTTCCAAATACATTTCGCCCGATTCTTGCAATGCCATATAACCCCTCCTTAAAAAAGTTTTTTAAAAATTATTCAAACCAATTATTCACATAAGATGCAAGTGCGGGAATAAGGTTTTTAATTTCTTTACCGCTTGTGTTTATGCAAAGGTGATAGCTTTCGCGGTGACCCCATTTTGTATCGGAAAAAATTTCGCGATAATTTGCGCGGCAACGGTCAATATCACGGCACATATTTTTAATTTTGCGGTCTGAAAGTTCGGTTTTTTCATCATTGCGTTCTTTGCAACGCTTGATTTTTGAATCTAAATCAGCATATACAAAAAGGTTTAAAGGGTTAAATTCCTTTAAAACAACATCGGCAGCACGACCAATAATTACACAATCACCCTTTGAGGCGAGTTCTTTAATTAAATTATGTTCGGCACTGGCGATTTGAAGTGACTGATTTATGCCAAAATTATAACTTGAAAAACCGCGACCAATAGTGGAATTATAAAACACTTTAATATCTTTTTCAGACATATTGGCAACATAATCTTTATCAAGTCCTTGTTTTTCGGCAACCATATCAATTATTTGACGGTCATAACAAGGAATACCAAGTTCATCCGCAAGGCGTTTTCCAAGTTCGCGTCCACCACTTGAAAATTCACGACTGATTGTAATAATTTTCGGCATTTAAACGCCTCCCACAAATATAGTAAATGTATTATAACATTTTAAAGGCATAAAAGCAACAAATCACGGTGCTAAAAATGAAAAGGTTGGTAAATTTCTTAAAATGCCAAATATAATCAAAAGTATAAGCGCTATAATAAGTAACACTGTTTCAAATTTTTCCGACTTTCGCTTGCCGTATAATATGTATAAAACATAGTGTCTTACAATGAAAAACAAAGCAATGGGGGACAAGGCGAAAATAAGCGCATTATATTGAAACGCGGCTTTAAAATCAAGCTTAAACAGTGCGATAAACATTCGGCTTATACCGCAACCCGGGCAATGAAGTCCTGTTACTGTGTGAAATATGCAGGGAATACCAAAGCCCACAATTTTCACAAAAATAAAGTATAAAAAGCAAACAAGAAATAATATTAGAAAACCCTTTAATGTTTTATTAAGTCGTTCTTGCTGTTCAGTATTTAAGTGTTTCAACATATACACCTCGTTTAAATTCAGTATACTAAATTGCAAAAAAATTGTCAATGCTTTAAAAAACATTGATTTTTTGGGGGATGCGTAGTATAATATAATAGTGGCAGCTTTCTGTGTTTCTGTATCAAACGCAGTGGGCTGCTTTTTTGATAATTTATTGAAGATTTTTCAGTTTTAAAAATGCGTTTAATTTTAAAATTTTTAAAGAAAGTGAGGGAAAGTTATGAAAAGAAAACATAGACTTTCAACGGCTTTGGATATTGATGATTTATTGATGGAATGCACTGCTTATGCAATTCGTCTTGCAAACGAAAAGTATAAATTTGACCCACCAATGACAATTTATGAAAAGGAAAGTTGGGGAAAACTTGGCCGCAGAATAGATTCAATTTATCCATATTTCAGCGACCCCGAATTTTACCGCACACAACCGGTTTATGAGGGTGCAAAGGAATTTGTAAGACGGCTTTCCCAAATGACCGAAGTGTATGTATCAACCGCTGTTCCGCCCGAATATATGGGCATCAGAGCACAAAGAATTATGGAAGAATTTCCCGAAATTCCTGCCGACCATATTTATATGGGAGCAAGAAAAGATAAAATACACATGGACATCCTTTTTGATGACGGACTTCATAATATTTTGGCATCAGGTGCAAAATATCCGATTCTTATGAGACGTCCTTGGAATCAGGAAGCAACAGGTATGC
>JAZSNW010000150.1:0-2992 GCA_045536615.1 Acutalibacteraceae bacterium
GCCTTTGCTTTTTCACGGCTTTCAGCAAAGCCCTGTTCAACAAGTGCAACGTCTAATCTTGTTTTAGGCATATTAGCTCCTTAACATTGAATTATGGTCAAAACCGCATTTTTCAAGAATAACTTCGGTTTTTGCCATTGGTATAAATTCGTTATTTACGGCGTGAATGTTATATTCACCCTTAAAACCGTTTTCAAAAAGCATAGCCGACAAATGCTCGCCAATGCCACCGCTTTTAACGGTTTCTTCATAAAAATCAACCGATTTAAAGTTTTTAAGCTTTTGCGCCAAACCGTTTGGCAACGGATAAATTTTATTAAGCTTTATAACAGTTAAGCTGTCGTCTAATTCTTTGGCTTTGAGTGCCTCTGTAAAGGTTCTTCCGTATGAGATAAGCACACGGTCGCCCTCGCCGCTTAAAACTGTGTAATCGCTCTTATAATCGATATTTAGATTAGTTGGAATTTGGCACCCTCTTGGATACCTGACTGCCTTTACACCATCGGTTAAGGCGGTTAAGTTAATGGTATAAATCAATTCCTCATAATAGGTTGGTGAATAAATCGTTATGTTTGGAATTGATGTAAGAAAAGAAACATCGAAAAGGCCCTGGTGAGTTTCGCCATCCTCACCAACAATGCCTGCCCTGTCTACTAAAAAACAAACGGGTAAATTGGCAATGGCGCAGTCGTGAATGATTTGGTCATAAGCGCGCTGTAAAAATGATGAATAAACCGCAAAATAGGGCTTCATACCACCCTTTGCAAGACCTGCGGTAAAGGTGGCAGCGTGTTGTTCGGCAATGCCAACATCAAAAAATCTGTCGGGGTATTTTGCCTCAAATTCCGAAAGTCCTGTACCGCTTGACATAGCGGCGGTAACGGTACAAATGGTGTCATCATTTTCCGCCATTTCACAAAGTGTTCGGCCTGCAATGTCAGAAAAAGTGATATTACCGCTTGATTTAACGCCATCGTTAATATCAAAGGGTGAAACGCCGTGATAACTGTTTGGGCTGTTTTCAGCCAAAGTATACCCTTTACCCTTTGTTGTTACAACATGCACAACGGTTGGGCGTTGATAGGTCTTTGCGATTTTGAAAAGAGATTCCATATCCTTAACATTGTGCCCGTCAACGGGACCCAAATAGTTAAAGCCAAACGCTTGAAACAAGTTGTTTCTATAAACAATGCTTTTAAAGGTTTCTTTAATGCGGTAAAAGAATTTATAAAGTGAATTGCCAATGAAAGGAATATGCTTTAAAAAGCGACCGAAAGCAAATTTAAAGCGGTGGTAACGCGCCTTGTTACGCATTTTTGTAAGACTTTTTGACATACCCCCAACATTTTGTGAAATAGACATTTCGTTGTCGTTTAAAATAACAATAAAATTGCCGCTATGCTCGCCAGCGTGGTTAAGCGCCTCATAAGCCATACCGCCCGTAAGTGCACCATCACCGATAATAGCTACAGCCGAGCCATCCTCGCCTTTTAATTTTTTAGCACGGTAAATGCCGTATGCCGCCGAAACCGAGTTGCTGCTGTGACCAGTAATTATTGGGTCGTGCTCGCTTTCACAGGGCTTCATAAAGCCGGAAAGACCGTTTTCTTGTCGTAATGTTGAAAATTCTTCAAAACGACCGGTTAAAAGCTTATGTGTATAGCATTGGTGACCGACATCAAAAATTATTGCGTCCTTTGGCGAATCAAACGCGCGATGAACGGCAACAGTTAATTCAACAGCACCCAAATTGGCAGCCAAATGCCCACCGTTTTTAGAAACGGTGGTTATAATACAGTCACGAATTTCAGCGCAAAGCTGGTTGATTTCGTTATCGTTAAAATTTTTAATGTCATTGGGTGACTTAATATTATTTAAAATTTCGTATTCCAAAATAACAAGTCCTTTAAAAATTTCTGTCCAGTAAATAGTATGTTAACGCTCTTATATTTTCAGTATCCCCGTCAAAGCTATCGATAATGCTTATTGCTTCATCGGTAAGCTTTTTGGCGGTATTTTTTGCACCCTCTAAACCAAGAAGTGTAACAAAGGTGGTTTTATCATTCTTTTCATCACTGCCTATTGGCTTACCAAGAAGTGAGGCATCGGCGGTTTTATCAAGTATATCATCAATAATTTGAAAAGCAAGACCAACCTTTTGTGCAAATAAATCGGCTTTTTCAACCGCATCATCATCTTGTTTTGCGGTGTATGTACCGATAATTGCCGCCGCCCTTAAAAGACAGCCGGTTTTTAAAGCGTACATATTGCAAAGCGCATCAATATCAGGTGGGTTTTTAACAAACGAAAGGTCAACCACCTGACCGCCAAGCATACCGCTTATTCCTGCCATTTCTGAAAGGGTTGCAACTGCTTTAATTTTTGCCATATCAGTTGTATTTGCATTAGCACAAACCTTAAATGCTTCGGTCAAAAGACCGTCACCCGCCAAAAGCGCCATATCTTCCGAAAAAGCAATATGGCAGGATGGCTTACCACGGCGCATGTCGTCATTATCCATACAGGGCAAATCATCGTGAATAAGCGAATAGGTATGAATCATTTCAAGGGCTATCGCAAAGTCTAAAACATCCTCTGCCTTGCCTCCGAAAAGCTTACAAAATTCCATCATAATAATGGGGCGAATACGCTTACCGCCAAGCTTTAAGCTGTAACGCGAAGCCTTGACAACTTCATTAAAACGTTCAGTTGTTTCGGGCAATAACTCATCGATTCTTTGTTCGATAACAGGTTTATAATAATTAAAAATTTTATTAACCATTATCAGATTCGACCTCACATTCAGTTAAGGTTTTAATTTTTCTTTCGGCATCTTCCAAAATTTTACGGCATTCATCCGAAAGCTTAACGCCATCCTCAAACAAGACAATGGCGTCATCAAGCGAAATCTCACTATTTTCAAGCTTCAAAACAATATCTTCGAGCTTTGAAAGCTTAGATTCAAAATTATTATCCATTTATTTCTCCTTAT
>JAZSNW010000115.1:0-5415 GCA_045536615.1 Acutalibacteraceae bacterium
ACTATGATAGTTTCTCCCGACGAGGGTGGTATGGGCCGTTGTATTTACTATTCATCAGTTTTGGGGTTGGAACTTGGTATGTTCTACAAACGCCGCAACTATTCAGTTATTGTAAACGGCAAAAACCCGATTGAAGCACACGAATTTTTGGGCAACGATATCACCGGTAAGGATTTAATTATCGTTGACGATATGATTTCTTCGGGTGAATCAATGCTTGATATTGCCGCCAAACTTAAAGAACGCGGTGCAAAACGCATCTTTGTTTTCTCAACATTTGGTTTGTTTGTTGAAGGACTCGAAAAGTTTGACGAATATTATAAAAACGGTTACATTGATAAAGTTTTCACCACTAATTTAATTTATCAATCTCCCGAACTTTTATCACGCGAATGGTATTGCAGCGTTAATATGTCTAAATACATTGCACTAATTGTTGAAACACTTAATTATGACAATTCAATTAGCAAACTTTTAGACCCTGTTGACCGCATTCAAAAGGTTGTAAAAGAATACAAAGAAAGATAATTTTTTATAAGTTTTCAATGGCGATAGCTCTATGAGCTGTCGCTTTTGAGCGTTTATTACTTTATTTCGAGGTTTATTAATTATGTTTAATGAAATTTGCATTTTAATACCTTCTTTAAACCCTGATGCAAAGCTTATGCAAACAGTTGAAGGTCTTAAAGCTGTTGGTTTTAAAAACTTTATAATTGTTGATGATGGAAGCGATGCTGCTCATCAAAGCAATTTCCCCGAAACTAACAAAGAAAACAATTTTATTGTTTTAAGGCATCCTTTTAACAAGGGCAAAGGTGCTGCGATTAAAACCGCTTTCAAATTTATTTTAAAATATTCAACAACCTTTAAAGGTGTAATTACAGTTGACGGTGACGGCCAGCATGCGCCCGAAGATGTTAAAAAATGCGCCGAAGCACTTTTAGAACAAAGAGACAAGGTTGTTTTAGGTTGTCGTGATTTTTCATTACCACAAGTACCCCCAAGAAGCCGTTTTGGCAATAAAACAACATCGCTTGTTTTTAAACTGCTTTGTGGCATCAAAATTTCTGATACACAAACCGGTCTTCGTGCTTTCCCGATAGAGCATCTTCCATTTTTGCTAACCGTTAAGGGCGAAAGGTTTGAATATGAAACTAATATGCTGCTTAAATTTAAACAAGCGGGCATTAAGATGCATGAAGTAACCATTGAAACCCTTTACGAAGAAGAAGGAAAACACGAATCACACTTCAAAACTGTGAGAGATTCTATAAGAGTTTATGGCTTTATATTGGGCTTTTTATTAAGTTCAACCGCATCCGCAATTATTGATTTGTTGTTATTCTTTGTTTTAGACAAGTTTTGCGGTGGGATTTTTGGCAGTTTACGCGTGTTACTTTCTACCGTAATTGCAAGGGCAGTTTCATCTTTTGCAAACTTTACAATTAACCGCAAATCTGTTTTCGAATTTGAAGGCGAAACCAAAAAAGCCATTATTCGTTATTATTTATTGGCAATTCCGCAAATGCTTGTTTCTGCGGGACTTGTTTGGGTTTTAACAATTTCTTTTTCAGAAAGTTCAATTCTTAAAACCTTAATTAAATTGGTTGTTGACATTGTTCTTTTCTTTATAAGTTATCGCATTCAGCAAACTTGGGTTTTCAGCACTGCGTCTAAAAATTCCGAATCAGTTGAAACCAAAAAGGAAAAGTTGACTGTTAAAAATGTTATTAACCGTTCACTTATTTCGGTAGGAACTGCACTTTTACTTATAATTATCACAGCTTTTTCGGCGGGCTTTGTTGTGTCTTACGGCCCAAGTGAAACAATGCGTGATATGTTGGTATTATCAGCAATGCAAGCAAGTGCTACAAAGTGGGTACCTTCGCTTTTCTTGTCAAAAGAAAAGGTAAAGGAAATTGTTGATAACAGTCATAAAATTAGCACCGACAGTATCGATGTTGACCAATATGTCGATTCTACCGATGAAGACGAGTGGAAAGATGCTAAAAACGGCACAAAACTTATTTATATTCAAAAACCAAATTTCAAGGCATATCTTTTAATGGTTAAAGACCCAACACGCGTGAAGGTTGGCATTTCAAGTGAAAATTTTGCAACTGCAACAGGTGGTAAGCGAATTTTCGATTTTGCTGAAAAATATAATGCACTTGCGGTTATAAATGCAGGTGAATTTGCCGACACAGGCGGACAGGGTAATGGCGCACAACCAATGGGCCTTACTTATTCGTTTGGTAAAAAGGTTTGGGGCGGTAATGGCAGCCGTACCTTTATGGGCTTTACAAAAGAAAATAAATTTGTTTGTTATGAAGGTATCACGGTTGAAAAGGCCGAAAAACTTGGCATTCGTGATGCGGTTTGCTTCCAAACAGGTAATTTGCTTATTGACCACACCGAAAAAGAAGACGGCAGCATTGATAAAGTAAATCTTCATTATGGCGACGGAAATCTTGGTGCGGCGCAACGTACCGCTATCGGTCAACGCGCCGACGGTACTGTGATTATGCTTGTAACCGACGGCAGAAGCGCCAGCAGTATCGGTGCTACCCGAAATGATGTTATTGACATTTTGGTTGAGTATGGCGTTGTAAGTGCAGGTATGCTCGACGGCGGCTCTTCAGCAATGATGTATTATCGTGATTATTATAATGTTTATAATATCGACACAACAAAACTTGACAGTTATCAAAAGCAAGGTCTTGTAAATCAATACAAAGCATTTACAACGCCTCGCCGCATACCGACTTGCTTTATTGTTACGGAGGAATAGAATATGAAAAATAAACCATTATTTTATAAAATTTATTTTTCCGTTATTGCGGTTTTTTTGGTTTTGCTTATTGCAGGTCTTTTTGTTCTTCATTCTGTTTTAGGTGTGTTTGAAGCTGCACAGCCAACAGGTCTTATGGATAAAATTGTTACCGAATATTTGCAAAAAGGCGATTTGGGCGGTGCAATTGAAGAATATAACATTCCGCTTTCGGCCTATGAAAACAAAAAAGTTGTTAATGATGTTTTTAAGTCAATTATTGGGGACAAAACGCTTTCAGTTTCTTCATCAGGTAAAAGGCGTGATGGTTATTCCGAAGTTTATAATATTAAAGCCGGTAACGACAATGTTTTAACCTTTTATCTTAAAAAGTCCGAAAAGGGTGGTAAATACGGCATAAAGGGTTATCTTGTTGGCGAAGCCGAACTTGACAGCAATATTTGTCACAGCTATGAAATTCATGTTCCGTCTGATATAAAACTTGTAGTTAATGGTGTTGAGGTTAAGAAAGAAGACCGAATTGATAACGCACTTCCGAAAATTTTAACCGATAAAATCGGGGATAAAGATGTTACCACACTTCAAACCGTAAAGCTTGTAAACTTAATTTCAGACAAAATTGAAGTAAAAGCTTATAAAGCGGACGGCAGCGAGGTTGCAATTTCAGAAAACAACGGTGTTTATACCGTTGCACGAGGTATGGAAGAAACCGAACGGGAAGCGCTTAAAACCCACGCTTTAAATGCAAGTCAGGGCTATGCAAAATTCATGCAAGAGGATGCATCTCTCGGCAGTATTTCATATATGTTTGACACTTCAACCGAATTTTATAACTATGTAAGAAAAACTGAACTTTGGGTTTGGACACACACAGGTTATGATTTTGAGGATATCTCGTTTTCAGAGGCACATAAATATACCGATAATCTTTATAGCTGTCGTGTAAAATTTACACACATTTTAAAATTAGGTCAAAGAACATATAAAGACTATTTTGACAAATATGTTTATATTGAAAAGGTTGGCAATTCATTAAAGGTTATTGATATGCAAACACCTACTAAATAATTTAAAGGGAGTCGTAAGACTCCCTTATTTAATTCATTTTTTACACTTTGTCTTAATATATTTTAAAAGAGGTGTTTAAAATGAACGCAATTGTAAAACCAATGGAATATGATTATTTTGCACGACAAAAACTTATTGATAAAGTTTGCAGCGAATACCCGTTTATAAAACGCCTTGTTATTGGTAAAAGTTGTATGGGCAAAGAAATTACCGCTTTAAAAATCGGCTCGGCAGAGCAGTATAGCTTAATAACTGCGGCATATCACGGAATGGAACGCATAACCTCGACAATCCTTTTAATGTTTTTAGAGGATTTGGCCTTTTCAATTAAAAACGACCTTTCGATAGAGGGTATAAATGCAATTAGGGGTTTAAGCGGTAGAGGCGCTATTTTTGTGCCCTGTGTCAACCCCGACGGGTGTGATATATCTTTACTTGGCAAAGCCGCTTGCGGCAATGATGCCGACCGTGTTGCACGCATTTGTAAAAATGACTTTACAAAGTGGAATGCAAATTTTCGCGGCGTTGATATAAACCACAACTTTGATGCTGATTGGTGCAACTTGCGTGAAAAAGAGCGAAAAATGGGTATTTACGGCCCTGCACCAACACGTTATGGCGGGCCAAAGCCCGAAAGTGAGCCCGAAACAAAAGCAATAGTTAACCTTTGCAAAAAGGTGCAAGTTCGACACGCAGTAGCACTGCATACACAGGGCGAGGTTATTTATTGGAAGTTTGGCGACAACACCCCACCAAAGTCAAAGCGCATTGCTGAAATTTTGGCAACGGCAAGCGGATATGCACTTGACGTACCCATTTCTATTGCTGATGGCGGTGGTTTTAAAGACTGGTTTATTGACGAATTTAAACGACCGGGATTTACTTTTGAAATGGGACTGGGCAAAAACCCATTACCCGCCGAAAGTGCGGAAGAAATATATCTAAAAGCTCGAGAGATGCTAACACTTGCAACAATAATATAAAAAACAATAACCCGCAGTAGAAATTCTACTGCGGGTTATTTTAATAAATAAAACTAATTATTTAATTTTGAATACGGTGCCAACAGGACCAAATTCATCCTTAGCTACAGAATCAATAACCAAAGTGCCATCCTTACGAAGTGAAAGTGTTGCAATTTCTTGGCTATCATCACAAAGCTTAATTGCTGTGTCGGTGAACTCGCACAAATGTGCAGCACCGTAATTAAGCCAACCTAATGTATAATAGGTAACACCATTAACGGTGATTGTAGAATTTTTAAATTCTTCTTCATCAAATTCCATATCAAATTCGGCTAATTTTTCAACACAACGTTCCTTCGTGAAATAGGTAGTTAAATTAAAGTCATAGCTATAACCAAATTCGCCGCCGTCGTGAAGTGCAAAATCAAGCAAGCAGTAGGTTTTTTTATCGGCGCTGAAAAATTCGCCATAAAAATATTTATCAAACTTAACGTTTGTTTTTGGGTTCAATTTTTCAGGTTCGGCAGGTTTTTGCTGGCTACTGGTTTGAGTTGAGGGTTTTGCCTGACTGCTTGTTTTATCGGTTGAGGT
>JAZSNW010000037.1:0-5091 GCA_045536615.1 Acutalibacteraceae bacterium
CGGTCTTACCGAAACAAGCGGTCCCGGTGTTGCTTTTGAATGCAGCGAACAAACAGGTATGCACATTAACGAGGACCACTTTATTGCTGAAATTATCGACCCCGACACTTTGGAGGTTTTACCCGAAGGCAGTCAGGGTGAGTTGGTGTTTACCTCAATCACCAAGGAGGGCTTTCCGCTTCTCCGTTATCGCACAAAGGACATCACAGTTTTAAGCCGTGAAAAATGCTCTTGCGGTCGTACACTTGTTAAAATGCACAAGCCAATGGGCAGAAGCGATGATATGCTTATTGTTAAGGGTGTTAATGTATTCCCGTCACAAATCGAAGCAGTGCTTTTAGAAAATGGTTATCCTGCAAACTATCAGATTATTGTTGACCGTGTAAACCACAGCGACACTATTGAAATTTTGGTTGAAATGACACCCGAACTGTTTACCGACTCGCTCGGTCGCATTACCGAAATGGAAAAAGAACTTGTTTCAGCCCTTAAAGCAATGCTTGGCATTTATGCAAAGGTTCGCCTTGTAGAACCAAAGTCAATTGCCAGAAGCGAAGGCAAGGCAGTTCGTATAATCGACAAGCGTAAGATATAGGAGGGACTTTTAAATGGCAATTAAACAAATTACTGTATTTTTAGAAAACAGGGCAGGTCGCCTTTTGGAAATTACACAGCTTTTGGCTGATAATAAAATCGACCTTCGTGCCTTAAATATTGCTGAAACTACCGACTATGGTCTTCTTCGCATTATTGCTGATGACACCGAAAAAGCATTAACCGTTTTAAAGGAAAACGGCGCTATTGCCACCACAACTGATGTTTTGGCGGTTGCGGTACCCAATGTTTCGGGTGGCCTTAACACACTTTTACAGGTTTTGGCAAAGGCAAATGTTGATGTTAGCTATATGTATTCAATTTTCGGCCACGCTGATGAAAATGCTTATATGATTTTACAGCTTGCTGAGGCGGATGAGGTTGCAGCCCTTTTGCAAAAAAACGGCATTACGGTTGCCACTGCCGAAAAATTAGGTATTAACTAAAAATAAAAGCCCGTTTGGGCTTTTATTTTTTTGCGTTTTATGGTATACTTTTTTAAAATAAGAAGGGTGGGGTGAAATTGCGTAAAAACGATGAATTTATTATAGAAATTGTTGATGTCACAAATGAAGGAAGCGGCGTCGGTAAGGTGGACGGTATGGCGGTTTTTGTACCTCTTACTGCTGTGGGCGACATTGTAAAGGTAAAAGCCCTTAAGGTTAAAAAGACATACGCTTACGGCAAGGCGCTTGAAATTATTACCCCATCAAATGTCCGCATAGAAAACGCCTGCCAAAGCTTTAACCGTTGCGGCGGCTGTGTTTTTAGACATATAAGTTATGAGGCAGAGCTTTCACTTAAATCAAACAGAGTAAGAGAAACGGTAAAGCGCATTGGCGGTGTGGATTTAGAGCCGCAACCGATTTTATACGATAAATGCGACCGCTACCGCAACAAAGCGCAATATCCTTTAAACGAGCAGGGCGAGGTGGGCTTTTATGCCTTTCATTCGCACCGCATTATCGAGTGTGGCGACTGCCTTTTGCAACCACCTGTTTTTAGCGAAATTTCAAAAGCTGTTACCAATTTTATTAAAGAATATAACATAAGCGTTTATAATGAAGAAAAACACAAGGGTTTAGTGCGCCATTTATATATCCGCAAGGGCGAAAAAACAAACGAAATTATGGTTTGCTTTGTTATAAATGGTGGCGCTTTACCAAAAAGCGAGGTTATTATAAACCGACTTAAAGAAATTTGCGGTGAAAACCTTAAAAGCGTTGTGCTTAACATAAACAAGCAAAACACCAATGTAATTTTGGGGGACAACTGCAAAACCCTTTACGGTAGTGATTATATTACCGACATTTTGGCGGGGGTTAAGGTGCGGCTTTCACCGCTATCGTTTTATCAGGTTAACACCGTTATGGCTGAAAAACTTTATAAAAAAGCGGCCGAATATGCAAAGCCACAGGGTAAGAATATTATTGACCTTTATTGCGGTGCGGGTACAATTGGACTTTCTATGGCAAAGGGTGCAAAATCGGTTATCGGTGTTGAAATTGTTCCCGAAGCGGTAAAGGATGCCGAATTTAATGCCAAAGAAAACGGTATTAAAAACGCAAGATTTATTTGTGGTGATGCTAAAACAGCCGCCGAACAACTTAAATGCGAAAAGATTAAGCCCGACACAGTAATTGTTGACCCACCACGAAAGGGTTGTGACAGCGAGCTTATAAAAATTATTGCAAACGATTTTTGCCCCGAAAGTGTGGTTTATATTTCGTGTGATGTTGCTACCTTTGCGCGCGATGTGAAAATATTTGAGGAAATGGGATATAAATTAAAGGAATATACCCCCGCTGATTTATTCCCAAGAACTTCGCATTGCGAAGTTGTTGCGGTTTTGCAAAGCGAGGGTGACACACATAGTATGAACCTTCACGCCGCCCCTTTTGAAAAGATTAAAAGTGGTGAAAAGACAATTGAGCTTCGCTTATACGATGAAAAGCGGCAGCAAATTAAAGTGGGAGACAACATTGTTTTTACAAACAATGCCACGGGTGAGGAGCTAACCAAAACGGTTAAGATGCTACATTTATTTGATAGCTTTGAAGATTTATATAATGCTCTACCGCTTTTAAAGTGCGGTTATACAACAGATGACATAAATACGGCAAAGCCCTCGGATATGGAGCAGTATTATTCTTTGGACAAGCAGAAAAAATACGGCGTTGTCGGAATTGAGCTTTGCTAATTTGAAATAATTTATTTGGAGAAATTATGACAGAACATATAAAATGTCCTAATTACAAAAAATGCGGTGGATGTCAGCTTCAAAACTTGCCTTATGAAAGGCAGTTAAGCTTTAAGCAGGTTAAGTGCATTAAATTGCTTGGCCGTTACCACCACATTAACGAAATTATAGGTATGGAAAACCCATATCATTACCGAAATAAAGTTCAGGCGGCGTTTACCACCAGAAATGGCAAGATTTTGTCAGGGGTTTATCAGTCCTCAACACATAATATCGTGCCGGTTGACAGTTGTATGATAGAGGACAAAATCGCCGATGAAATAATTGTGACTATAAGAAAACTTTTAAAAAGCTTTAAACTTAAAACCTTTGACGACAATACCTTCAAAGGTTTTCTTCGCCATGTGCTTGTAAAACGCAGCTTTACGCTTGGTCAGGTTATGATGATACTTGTAACCGGCACAAAGAAATTTCCAAACGAAAGCAAGTTTGTAAACGCATTGCTTTTCCGCCACAGCGAAATTACCACCATTGTGCAAAATGTAAACAATAAACGCACATCCCTTGTGCTTGGAAATGAAACAAGGGTGCTTTACGGCGACGGATATATTGAAGACGAGCTTATGGGAAAACGCTTTCGCATTTCGCCCAAAGCGTTTTATCAGGTAAACCCAACCCAAACCGCTGTGCTTTACGGCAAGGCGCTTGAATTTGCAAACTTAAATGGCAATGATATGGTTATAGATGCTTATTGCGGCACAGGTACAATAGGCATTTTGGCATCTGATAAAGCAAAGCGTGTAATCGGTGTCGAGCTTAACGCCGATGCGGTAAAGGATGCAAAGGTTAATGCACAGCTAAACGGTGTTGATAATATTGAATTTTATGAGGATGATGCGGGTAAATTTATGACAAATCTTGCTGTCACAGGCGAAACTGTCGACCTTGTTATAATGGACCCGCCACGTGCAGGGGCAAGCTTGGAATTTTTGCGTTCGCTCATCACCCTTTCACCCGAAAAGGTGGTTTATATTTCTTGTAATCCCGAAACTTTGGCACGCGACCTTTCGTTTTTAACACGAAAAGGTTATAAGGTGCGCAAAATCCAACCTGTTGATATGTTTCCGCATACTGAGCATATAGAGGTCGTTAGTTACATATCAAGGAAATAATGATATGTAACTATAATACTTTGTCCATATAGATGAGGCGTATTCGTGTTAAAGAAATACGTCTAATCTTGTCGATTTAAAAACCATTTTGGAGAATGTGATAATGAAAATAGCAACACTAAATTTAAATGGCGAAACATGGTGGTCAATAAACCGTAGACCAAGATTACCACAGTCTTTGTTTGATATTACAAAGTTAAGGAAAACCATGACATGTAAGACGGCACAGGGCTTAAATGGCATCTTGTCAAAGAAAGAATATGATATTATAGCTCTTCAAGAGTTAATATACTCACAAGAAGAAAGGGAAACTATAAAAAACGCTATAGAAGAGATAAGAAATGATGATGATCAGCCATCATATAAATTGGTGCTCCCAAATAAATTGGGGGCAAATGTACATTTTACTGTCGGGTTTATTGTTAGATCAAATTTGAATCCGCAGTTGGATTGTAGGTGGGAAAATAGTGAACATGATTGTTTGAGTAAAAACAGGAGAGCGGACTTGAAGTTTGAAATAGAAAAGAAGAATTATTATATTATTAACATCCATGTAAACAATCATAATGTTGAGGTTCCTAAGGCAACCGAACGAACCATTCTTGTTGGGGATATGAATGCTTGTGCCGAAAATCAAGCATCCGACAAAAAAGCGAAAAATGATGTTTTTTTGAAAAAATTGCAGATAGCAGGCTGGGCTGAAATAGGCGATGATGAATTTTATACATGGGAATCTAATGGGGTAAATCGAAAACTTGACCATCTTTTTCTTTGCGAGACAAATAATGAAGCTGTAAAAGAAGCGAGAGTGAGAGTAGATAAATCGGTAAATTTTTATGAGGATGAAGAAAATGGCTTTACCGACCATTCTATGCTCGCGGCTACGTTAAATGAATTTTAATGGTACGTCTCTTTATCTGCAAAAAATGTAGAGATATTAAGACGCATTGTTGAATTATATTTTATTAATAAAATATATTTTCACCCACCCTTAATTTTAAAGGGTGGGTTATTTTTGTGTCTAAATATGAACAAATTGTAAAAGGTCAGAGAAAGTCAAACTATTTTTCAAAAAACTATTGACAAATGGAAAAATGAGGATATAATAAGGTTGTTAGCACTCGA
>JAZSNW010000073.1:0-7055 GCA_045536615.1 Acutalibacteraceae bacterium
AAGGGTTCCCACCTCGCAAAAGATATTCGTAACCGAAATTGACGTAGATGAAATAATCTTAAACACAAATCTTAATTAAAATATCACCTGATAGGGAGACACTTCGTAAAGAAGTGTTCTCCCTTTGTTTTTTTATAAAAATTGACACTTTCGGTTTGAAAGTGTCATAGTGGGTTACATACTTTAAAAATCAACCTATCTCAAAAATAAGAATATTAAGTGATATTGTGAGACAGGTCTCACAGTGATGTTTTGCGTTATCACGCAAAGTGATATTGAAACTTGTCGTTTCAGTGATATTATATTCGCCTTCAAAACTCGCGAAGCGAATATAACTTGGGCATAGCCCAAATATAACTGCGAAGCAATATCACTCGCCGCCCGCGAATATAACTGTGGCACCTTCCTTACGGAGGGTGCCACAAATCGGAGCTTTTTACTTTATAATTTTTATGAAATTGTTACTTTAATATTTTTATTGGTGATTTCGTAATCAAATGTCCAATCACTATAGGTTTCACTCTTAGAACCGCTTTGGGTATCAAGTGTATAACCATCACCTAAAAACAAGGATTCATAAGCGCCACCAACTACTGCTTCAGCTTCATCGTCAGTAACCTTAGCCCTATTAACAGTTATAACGATTTCGTCTATATAACCATAATCGTCTTTGGTAAGTGCTGCTTCTATTATGCCGCCTTTTGAATTTTTATATTCAAGTACTGCGCCATCAACACCGCTTGCAACCTCTTGCACGGTAAAGTTGGCTTTTTCAGCATAATAATTTAAGTTTTCATAAAATGTGCCATAATTTACATCTACGGTATCCGTTACTCCACCCATAACAGCAGGTAAACGGCCGGGGCCACCAAATGAACTCTCGCTTAAAATGAACGCACCAACGATACCGCCAAGGATAATGCCGCCAAGCACTACCAAACCTGCAACTATTGCAAGCACCCAGATAAGCCACTTCTTCGACTTGGTGCTAACTGGCTTAATTGCTTTAAGCTTTCTTGCCAAAACGGTGCAGTCGAAAATGAGCGTGTTTTCTTCATCACCAAATTCATAATCGCATTCCTTAAGAATATCAGCAAATCTTAAAGCATTTTCAAGCTTTACAATATCCTGTTCGGCAAGGCCTTCATTTGCTTCTTTAAGCATTTGTGCCTTAATGTTTTCAAGCTGTGCACTGTCACCGCTTTGAAGCATTACAGCATCGGTATGAATTTGTGTCTTGTAATTTGCCTTCGCTGTGCGTGCGGCAGGAGTTTCGTTTTCGTCTAATGTGTGCTCGGTTTCCCATTTTAAGTATTTAACGGGTAAGAACCAAGCAAAAATACCGCAGGTGATAGTTGTTAAAATACCCCAAAGTAACTGTTTCAAGAACAAGTCACCAATACCGCCGTCAAATGTTAAACGGCGCGAATCAACAACAGTGTGCTGTGTCCACCAACGCTTCATAATAATGCTTGACCAAGCAATACCAACAAATGGTACCATTGTTGCAAGGTATGATAAAATTCTTGTAACGAAATAATCACCGACCGTACCGTCAAAATAGCTGTTGTTATCGGGCTCGCCTTCAAAGAAGGTGCGTTCGCTAAACCATTGCTTTAACCTTACATCAAGCCAAAAAACATAAATACCGCAGGTAACCCAGCTTAAAAGAAGCCAAATTATGTATTTAACGAAAAGGTCACCGCCCTTGCCGTCAAAGCGCATACGCTTGCCTGAAATTACGGTGTGTGAGCAAAGCCACTTGTGAAACCAACATTTAAGCCAAGGATATGCAATGCCGAATGTGGCAGATGTGCCAAGGTTGACTGCAATGTTGCGGATAATATAGCCCCAATAACCGCCGTCATAGTACGAGCCGTCTTCCCCAACAATAATATTATTTGTATTTTCGTTTGCCATTGCCTAAACCTCCTAAAAATATTCTATTCTCAATATACTACAAAAATGTATAAATTTCAACATTAAAAATGCATAAAAAAGAAGGCATCTTTTTTATGCCTTCTTTAAATTTCGGTTTAATTTTCTTCACCGTCTTTATAGTTAAGAATGGGTGCTTCATCCTTACCCTTAATATTTCTGTTTATGTAGTTCTTGGTAATTTTAATAACCATAGGCAACATAACAAGAACACCGATAAGGTTGGGTATCATCATAAGGCCGTTGAAGGTGTCGGAAATATCCCAAGCAAGAGAAGAAGTAAGCACTGCGCCAAAAATAACCGTAATAACGTGAATAATACGGAAAATGAATGTTGTTTTTGCACCGAAAAGATATTCCCACGCCTTTGAACCATAGTGTGACCAACCAAGAACGGTGGTAAATGCAAATAGGAACATTGCAATAGCAATAAACTTTTGACCGATATTTCCCCAAGAGAAAACTTGATTAAATGCGCCGCCCACAAGTGTTGCATCAGACAATCCTTCGGCAATATCACCTGTTACAACATTAAATACGCCACCTTTAAGACCGCCAGAGGTAAGCACAACCAAAGCTGTCATTGTGCAAACGATCATTGTGTCGGCAAATACTTCAAATATACCCCACATACCTTGTTTGACAGGTTCTTTGATATTAGAATTAGAGTGTACCATAACAGATGAGCCAAGACCTGCTTCGTTTGAGAAAACACCACGCTTGAAGCCCTGTGTGATGGCAGTAGCTATAGCATAACCAAGCAAACCGCCGCCGGCACTTTTTACAAAATCTTCGGGTGCAAAGGCATTGACAAAAATTGCCTTGAAAGCAGGAATGATAGCGTTGTAGTTAACACCAATAATTACAAGTGAGCCCAAAACGAAAAGCACAACCATAAAGGGAACGATTTTTTCGGCAACCGCCGCAATTCTCTTAAGACCGCCCAAGGTGATAAGTGCGGTAAGAGTCATAATAACAACACCAATGATAATGTTGTAAAGTGAAACCTCACCAAAAACATTGATAGAAGAGATTGCCTCAACGTTAAACGCAGCAGCAACGTTAGCAACAATTTTGTTTACCTGACCCATTGAACCGATACCGAAAGATGCAAGCATTGTAAAAATACAGAAAAGCACAGCCAAAACCTTGCCAAGCTTTTTAAAGCTTACAGTTGCATTTTTATCTTTATATTCATAAGAGCCAAGACCGTCGGCAAGATAGTACATAGCACCGCCCGACCATTCGTCGTTAGCATTTTTGCGGCGGAAATACATACCCAAAACATTTTCAGCATAGTTTGTCATCATACCAAAGAATGCGGCAACCCACATCCAAAAAACTGCACCTGCACCGCCAGTGCAAATTGCAGCAGCAACACCTGCTATGTTACCTGTACCAACAGTTGCGGCAAGTGCTGTACAAAGTGCTTGGAAGGGCGAAATTGCACCCTTTTCCTTTGCGTGACCGATAACATCCTTTTTAAAAAGACTGCCAATAGTGTTTTTCCACCAGTGACCAATATGTGTAACTTGGAAAAACTTTGTGCATAAGGTAACAATAATACCTGTACCGATGAGTAGTGCCAAGCCAAAAATTCCCCAAACGACGCCGTTAATTTCGCCGTTGACAGATTCGACACCCTTTAAAAACTGTTCCATTTTCAAAACTCCCTTAAAAAAATAATAAAGCCGAACTGAAAAAAACAGTTCGGCAAAAGTACAAAAAAATAAAAAATACAACCTTTGTCCTTTTGCCTGAGAGATTAACGGTTAAAAACCGCCTTGCCCCTTCGGCATCTGATTTAACAGAATTCTCCAAAGTGCTATCAGTTCACAGTCGTTTACACTTCTGCAAACCTCACATAGCTTATTCAATTTGCTAACATTATAACACACATTTTGTAAATTTCAAGTGTTTTTTGAAATTTTTTGTTGACATATAAAAAAAATGGTAGTATTCTTAAAAAATGTAAATATATATTATATAAAGGAGATACATATATGCTTAAATCAGAATATCTTAAAAAAGTGTATGCCGATGTTGAAGCACGCAACCCCGGTGAAAAAGAGTTCCACCAAACAGTTTACGAAGTTTTATCTTCTATTGAACCTGTTGTAGAATCTAACCCCGAATATGAAAAATGGGGCATTATTGAAAGAATGGTAGAACCTGAAAGACAAATTATGTTCCGCGTTTCTTGGGTTGACGATAACGGCAAGGTACATGTAAACCGTGGCTTCCGCGTTCAGTTTAACTCTGCTATCGGTCCATATAAGGGCGGTCTTCGTTTCCATCCATCAGTTAATGCCAGTATTATTAAGTTCTTAGGTTTTGAACAAACCTTTAAAAACTCTCTTACCAGTCTTCCTATGGGCGGCGGTAAGGGCGGCAGCGACTTTGACCCCCGCGGCAGAAGTGACGGCGAAATTATGCGTTTCTGCCAAAGCTTTATGACCGAACTTTCAAAGCACATTGGTGCTGATACCGACGTTCCCGCAGGTGACCTTGGTGTAGGTGCTCGCGAAATTGGTTATCTTTATGGTCAATATAAAAGACTTCGCAACGAATTTACAGGCGTTTTAACAGGTAAGGGCCTTGCTTACGGCGGTTCTCTTATCCGCCCCGAAGCTACCGGCTTTGGCGCTGTTTATTATGTTGACGAAATGCTTAAATCCTTTGGCGATACTATCGAAGGCAAAACCTTTGCTGTTTCAGGTTTCGGTAACGTTGCTTGGGGTACTGTTAAAAAGATTACCGAACTTGGCGGTAAAGTTGTTACCATTTCCGGTCCTGACGGTTATGTTTATGATGAAGATGGCATCAACACCGATGAAAAGATTGAATTTATGCTTTCAATGCGTTCATCAGGTCACGACAAGGTTAAGGATTATGCTGATAAATTCGGCGTTCCTTATTACGAAGGTCAAAAACCATGGGGCACAAAGGTTGACATTGTTATGCCTTGCGCTACCCAAAACGAAGTTGATGTTAAGGAAGCACAACAAATTATTGCTAACGGCGTTAAGTATTATGTAGAAGTTTCAAATATGCCTTCTACCAACGAAGCAATCGCACTCTTCAAAGAAAACGGTGTTATTGTTGCTCCTTCAAAGGCAGTTAATGCCGGCGGCGTTGCAGTTTCTGGCTTGGAAATGAGCCAAAACTCAATGCGTTACAGCTGGACCGCTGAAGAAGTTGACGCTAAATTAAAGCAAATCATGAAGAACATCTACAGCGCTTCTTTGGATGCTGCTGAAAGATACGGTATGAAGGGCGACCTCGTTGCAGGCGCTAACATTGCCGGCTTTGAAAAGGTTGCAAACGCTATGCTCGCACAAGGCGTTGCGTACTAATTCGTAATTCATAATGCGTAATGCGTAATTAACCCACCCAACAATTCGTTGGGTGGGTTTTTTATTTTTTATATCATATTATATTAACTTTTTGTAGGGACAGGCGTCTCGACTGTCCAAGGAAATCAACTATTAACTATTGTTTTCGTATTTCGCAGTTGTAGAGCCTTATCTAAATTGGTTGGCGAAAATTCAACCATAATTCCTAAATGGTCTCTGCTGATTAAAATTGACGGTGCACTAACATATTTAAAATATAAATACCATTTTGTTTTGCCTTCCTTCCAAGTTATTGTGACTTTGTCATTCAATGTTCCCGATGTTATTTTAACTTTATCACAATAATCATTACTGTTGCCTTGTGTAAATGTATATACATATCCCTCATCGAAATCAATTATCCAATAAACATCATACTCACCACTACTCCTATACGCAAAGACACCAGTTTTTCCCTCGCAAGCAGTCTTGTGGTCATTAGTAGAATAATATACAGGACTTGGCTTTTCAGGTTCTTTGTACTCGTAATAAGTTATCACTACTTCCTCATCCTTGCCAAATTTATCACCTTTTTTAAAGTCATCATCGCCAAATATCCAATAGACTATTTCTACTTTTTTAACCTCATTGTTCTTATCGTTAGTTTCAGTAGTTTCATTTTTATATTCAATTTTTTCAAAGCCCATGTCTTTAAACTTTTGTCCGACCTCGTCTTTGTTAAGGCCAATTAAATCTTTTGCGTTTTCAGTGACTATAATCTCTGTATCATCCGAAACACTTTCTTCATCTTCGCTTGTCGAATTACTTTCTAGCTTTTCGTTTGTCCCCTTTACCGTTTCGACTTCTATCCCAAACATTTTGCATTTAACTTTAAATTCCAATGATTCATCTTGCATAACATCAACTTCAACGGTTTCACAAATTGAAGAGTCTTCCGCATTTTTAAAATCAATACTATATGTACCTTCCGTAACAGTTGCAGAAAATTCTTCAGTCTTACCGTGCTCCACATTTCCCTCTAAAATATCGTCAAAATATACTTCAATATCATACTTGCTAAAAATTAAGTTTTCTTCACACTTAACTTTAATATCAACTGTATATTCGGGCTCTATATCTTCTTCATAATCATAACTGCCTTCTTCTGTATCTAAACACGCAGTCAAAGAAAAAATAAATGTTAAAGATAACAAGCAAGCCAATAATTTCTTCATTTTAAAATTCCCCCATAAATAAAAAAGTGCGCCAACCGAAGTTAACGCACCGAAAAACGCAAACCCCGATTGTCGCCAAACAAACTTAAACAGATGGGGATATAAAAATCCAAGCCACACTATTTAATGGGATTTGCGGTTTTACCGTATTCCAAAAATAGTGTAACTTCAAAAAGATATAATTATCCCAAAAAGACAAAATATCCCTACATCTGCTTATTAAGTTTGTTTGGCAATTATAGTTTAGCATATATTATTTTTAATATCAAGGAAAATTTAAAATCACGCTTCACGGACAGTCGAAGACGCCTGTCCCTACGATTTTTGAATATAATTTGTGATAATAGAACAATTTACAACACCACAAATCTTTGCTATAATATTTTTGAGGTGATTATATGTTTGAAAGAATTAGAAACCTACGCGAAGACCGCGATATACGTCAAGCGCAAATGGCGGAATTTTTACAGGTGCACCAGACCACCTATTCTGATCATGAATTGGGCAACTTAAATATACCGATTGATGTACTCATAAAATTAGCAAA
>JAZSNW010000076.1:0-12418 GCA_045536615.1 Acutalibacteraceae bacterium
TTGAAACAAAAAAAAAATTAACCGAACAATATAGAAGCCTCCCATAAACTGCTCACAAAAACATCGGTTCATAGAAAATTACGAGTGGGTCGTACATAAAAAAGGTCGCAAATCCATATAGGATTGCGACCTTGATTGGTGCCGATGACCGGACTTGAACCGGTACGATATTGCTACCGAGGGATTTTAAGTCCCTTGTGTCTGCCTATTCCACCACATCGGCATATCTAAAATAATATAATATTTTAGACATTTTGTCAAGTGTTTTTTATAAATTATTTACAGTCACAACAACTTTTGAAAAGCTTGTCAACATTCAAACTTTTATCGTCTTTGTTTTTTATAAACTTTAAGGTTTCAAAAACGCTTTCAGGAGCTGCATCACTGTAAAACGCCTCAAAAGCTCCCCTTTCACACCCAACGTGAAGTGTGCTTCGCAAAACCCCATCAAGCAGTGCTAAATCACTCTGCGGCTCGATTTTATGCACGGTTAAAGTGTCTTTAATATCAAAAAGGCAATACCCCAACACCTCATCCTTTTCGGTTGCTAAAAGCAGGTTTGAAAATTCATTAAAAGCGATGCCGTTTTTTTCATAATATTCCTTAACAATTTCACGGTCGTTAGTGGGTTTTAAGGTTATCATTTAATCGCTTTCCTTCTTTTGTGTGATGTTTGTGAGACGGCGCATTTCGCGTTCGTTAAGCGGGCGCCAACTGCCACGGGGCAACATACCAAGTTTTACCCCTGCAATTTCGGTGCGTTTAAGGCGCAAAACTTCCAAATTAACGGTTTCGCACATACGCCTGATTTGGCGGTTTCTGCCTTCACTTATAATAAAAATAAGCACTGTGCGGTCGGCTTTTCTTTCAGCCACAAAGCAGTCACAAGGTAAGGTTTTTTTGCCGTCAAGCATTATACCCTCACGCAAAGTGATAAGTTTTTCTTCCTGCACTTCGCCCGCTACGGTTACGCGATAGGTCTTATTAACATGTGAAGATGGGTGTGTAAGCTTATTTGCAAATTCGCCGTCGTTTGTCATAAACAAAAGACCTTCAGAATTCATATCAAGTCGTCCCACAGGAAAAAGGCGCTCGCCCGCGTCTTTAACCAAATCGGTAACGCATTTTCTGCCCTTTTCATCGCTCGTAGTGGTAACAAAGCCACGGGGTTTATGAAGCATTATATAAACCTTTTCGGTCTTGCCCGCAACAACGGTTTTTCCCCTTACGGTAATTTTATCACGCTTGGGGTCAACCTTTTGTCCTAAAATTGCGGGGTGACCGTTAACCTTAACTTTACCTTGTTCAATTAACTCTTCGGCCTTTCGACGTGAAGCTATGCCACATTCTGCAAGGTGCTTTTGAAGTCTTATTTTGTTATCCTTCATTTTAATCTCCTAAAAATTTTGTGCTATATGTAAAAAGTTTTCAAATATTTTATCAAACGGTTTTTTCTCTTGTTTTAAAAGCGGAATGTCTTCCCCCGCTAAAATTTCATTTTCGGCAATTATTTTGCCGTTTTGTTTATAAACTGCTTTACCCAAAACCTCGCCCCTTTTAACGGGAGCATAAATAAACCTTGGCAAATAAATTTCGCACGAAAAACCATCAGTTTCGGTGGAGTTTATCAAAAACGGCTTAACTTCAACCGAAATATTTTCCTTTTCACCGTTTATTACAGGTATTTTATAACTTGTGGTTTTTGGTGTAATTTCGGTTTGTTTGATAGAGTTTAAGCCGTATTCAAGCATTGTTTTGTGGTCTTGCCAGTCATTTGGAGCATTTAAGGTGACCGCAATAACATACTTGCCGTCGCGCCTTACCGCCGACACAAGACATCTGCCCGACTTTTTGGTAAAACCCGTTTTAACCCCCACACAACCATCAACCATTTTTAAAAGCTTATTGTGGTTTGTCAGCGTTCGCCTATAAGGTGGGTTGCCGTAATTTAAAGTTGCCGACTGACTGCCGACCGCCGCCGCAAAATCTTTGTTTTGCATTGCATATTTTGTAAGCATTGCCAAATCATAAGCGGTGGTATAATGATTTTCATCATCTAACCCCGACGGTGTCACAAAGTTTGTGTTTTTAAGGCCGATTTCTTTTGCCTTATCGTTCATCATTTCGGCAAAATTCGGGACAGTTCCACCAATGACTATTGCAACGGTGTTTGCCGCATCATTGCCCGATGCCAGCATTAAACCATAAAGCAAATCGTGAAGTGTAACCTTGTCTCCGGGTAAAAGCCCCATTGACGAGCCCTCAACCCTTACCATTTGGTCGGTAACTGTGATTTCTTTTTCCAAGTTGCCATATTCACAAAGCAACAGCCCTGTCATAATTTTGGTGGTGCTTGCCATTGGCAAACGGGTGTTTTCATTTTGTGAAAAAATAATTTCACCCGTGTCGCCGTTTATAACCACAGCACCCTTTGCCGAAACCGAAAGCGCCGCCGTATTAAACGGTATCACCGCCATAAAAAGAGAAATTATAACAAAAACAGTTAAAAGCTTTTTCACAAAATCACCCCGTTTTAAATTTATTAAATCGGGGTTTTTGTTATGACTTTATTTATTTTCGCCCTTATCTTTTGAAAAAATTTCTTTTGCCTTATCAATAATTTCAGGCGCCATATTTATTGCCTTTTCAATGGTGGTAAGCTCGTTATAAACGGGTATCATTTTAACATCATCACCCTTTACAACCATAAACGCAATTGGAGAAACTGTAACGCCCGCACCACTGCCACCGCCAAAAAGACCTGACTGTGATTTTGTTGCAAAGTCGCTGCCGCCTGTTGCAATACCGTAAGCCACCTTTGAAACAGGAATTAAGGTTAAATCATTAACATAAATGGGCTCGCCTGTGATAACATCAGCATTAACCATTGCCTTGAGTTTGTCCATCGTGGTATCTAATATAGCTTGGATTTTATTGTCACTCATTGTAATTCATTCCTTACACTGAAATTTTTATATTCTTTAACTGCCTTTAAGGCAATTATAAGCAGTAAAACGGGGTTTGCCTTTACATCAAGCGAGAAAGTGAACTGACTGTCTGTTTGCTTAAAGCCCGCTGTGATGTTTATTTTTTTATACTTAACATTAAGATTTTGGTCAATTATTGACAACACAGGATAAACCACACCACAAATTGCACCGTAATCAATAGCGGTTTGGGCGGCATCGCTCCCAACAACAATTAAGTCAATTTTAATGTTTCGAAGTTTAATTTTTAAAAGTTGTTTTTTGGTTTGCTTTAAAACATCAAGCGCAAAGGATAAAACTTCCTTTACCGCACCCTTAAATCCGTGCTTTTCGGTAAGCTTTGTGAAAATACCCTTTTGTTTTTCTTTTGGCTTTTCGGTTTTTTCGGCTTTCTCATTCGGTTTTTGTTCTTCTTCGGGGGTTATTTTATAAACCGTAATGCCAAGATATTTAATTTTTACAAAAAAATCATCTTTAAAATCTATTCGGGCGGTAATTGGCAAACATAAAAGCAATGCTATCAGCAAAATTATTCCGCCGATAATATAAAGCGCTGTCAAAAATAACCACCCCTTTTTATTTTAGGTAAAAATTTAAAAACTATTCGTTGTCAGCATCCATTGAAAGCTGCTCGCCTACATCGCTGACCTCACCCTCCTGCTGTGTTTTGGGAAGTGGGGGCAATTCGCTCAAATCAGAAACGCCAAAGCACCTTAAAAAGTTTTTGGTTGTGCCGTAAAGCAATGGCTTACCGGGAAGCTCAAGTCGGCCGCGTTCTTCAACAAGCCCCTTTTCAATAAGGGTGGTAACAACACTTGAACAGTCAACACCACGCACCTGTTCAATAAATGACTTGGTAACGGGCTGATTATAAGCCACCACCGCCAAAACCTCAAGCGCGGCAGGAGAAAGCGGGGTCTTGCGCTTAATGTCAAACGCTTTTTTAATATATTCGCTGTATTCGCTTTTAGTAGTGAGCTGATAAGCGTTATCAAGACGCACAAGTTTAATGCCGCTATCGGTGTCATCATATTTTTTCATAAGCTCATCCATAACTGCAATGGTCTTGCTTGGTGTAATTTCAAAAACCTGTGCAAATCGGTCAATATTAAGTGGCTCGCCACTTGCAAAAAGCACCGCCTCAAAGGCCTTCATAAGTTCCTTGGTTGTCATTTATTCTTGCGCTCCTTCTTTAAAGAGATTTGCTGATTTTCGCCGTCGCCTTCAACAAAAACGCGGTTTGCCTTGCAAAGCTCAAGCACTGCCAAAAAGGTTGCCACCATTTCAGAACGGCTTTGTGCGGTTTTGTAAAGGTCAGCAAGTCTTTTCTTATTGCCCGACCAAAGCGAACGGATAACATAAACAATTTTGGTTGAAACCGCCACAATTTTCTTTGCAACAATGCGTGTAAAGGGTGCGGTAGAGGGTGGAAGTCGGCGTTGTCCCCTGCCCACTGCTGCGATGTATGCATCAAACATAACTTGTTTGTCGTGCTTTAAGACATAGGTCTTGTCCACTTCAACATCGGCAGGAAGCCGCACAAACAAATTAAAACCGTCTTGCATTTCGCTAAATTTTTTAGCCATTTGCTGACAAACCATATATTCCAAAAGTTCGCCGGTGAGTTCCTCTTTAAGTTTTACAACCTCGTCGTGTTTTGGTAATAAGCTAACGGTCTTTATGTACAAAAGACGGGAAGCCATTTCCAAAAATTCGCTTTCAATTTCCATTTCGTCCTGCTTAATCTGTTCGATTTGTTCAAGATATTGGTCGATAAGCTGTAAAAGCGGAATGTCATAAATATTATATTTGTTGCGTGCAATGAGTTGTAACAATAAATCAAGCGGGCCTTCAAACCCATCTAATTTATAATTTAAAACCTGTTCCATTTCTTACCTCAAAAACAAAATAAAAGGAAGTGATGTTATAAAATCAAGAATGCCAAAAATTAAGTCACTTGCAAAATCAAGCGGGCCGTCTAATATACCGGTTGCAATAACAAGTAAAAGCACAAACATTAAAATGCGTTCATATTCCATAACACGCCAATAGTATTTGTCGGGTAAAATTGCAAACAAAATGCGCGAACCGTCAAATGGCGGTATGGGAATTAAGTTAAATACTGCCAAATAAATATTTGTAGATGCAACAAGCGTAAAAAACGACATAACAAACAAACCAAAGGTGGTTGGTAAAAGCACATAAACAATATTGCCTAAAAGCAAAGATAACCCCGCCATTAAAATGTTGGAAACAGGGCCTGCCAAAGCGGTAATTGCCATACCAACTTTTGGATTTCTGAAATTTCGAGGATTTATCTGTACGGGCTTTGCCCAACCAACACCAAAAAGAATTATACATAAAGCACCTATGTAATCAATATGTGCAAAGGGGTTAAGGGTTAAACGACCTTGGTACCGCGGTGTTGGGTCACCAAGTTTTGTGGCAATAAAGCCATGCGCCCATTCGTGCACAGGCATTGTGAGTAAAATAACAGCAAATGCAGACAAGGCATATAAAAGCATATCAGTAAAGCTCATACTACCCGCTATAATTTCTCTAAACAAGGCATAACACTCCAATCTAATATATAATTATATTACATTATGGGTAAAAAGACAAGAAAAAAATCACCCAAAAGTTTTCACTTTCAGGTGATTTAAAAATCATTTGCGTTTTTTAACAAATGCGAAGATTTTTTCAAAAAATACCTTAACGAATTTAAAGTTTATTATAAACAACATAACAAATGCGGCCGCTTGCACGGGATAATTGAAAGGCAACTTAAAGAGCATATAACCCGTTTGAAACAAAACGATTAAAGTATTTAAAACAACCGTTACAAATTGTGTTTTAAAGGGAATATATTTTTTTGCGTCAAAGGTGCGGATAATAAACACCGCAAGATAGCTTACAAAGGTGGCAATTGCCGCGCCCTGTGCCCCAATTTTAGGTATTAAAATAAGGTTTAAAACAATATTAAGTCCTGCGCCCACCATTGTGGTTAAAAATGAATTCTTACTGCGTTTTTCAACAACATAAACCGAGCCCATAAAATTTGCAAAGGCGCTGAACACCATTGCAAGTGACAGCATTGGCACAAATTTATAAGCTGAATAAAAACTTTCGGTAGTTAAAAGTTTTATCATCGGCACCGAAAGTGCAGTAATGGCCGAGCCCGCCAAAAACATTACGCTTTGGAAGGATGACCAAACCTTAGTATAAAAGTCGATATGCTCGTTTTTATCGTTTTCGGACTCACTAATTGCCGAAAACTGCCACGCCTGCATAAACACAGTGGAAATTAGGGTTAATATCGTTGGCAATTTGTTGGAAACGGCATAAATACCGTTTTGGTCTTCCCCTAAAAACCAGGTAACCATATATCTGTCAGAAACACTTGTTACCCACCAAAAAATAGTGGCAGGTATCATTGGAATACTGAAGCTAAGCATTTGCTTTAAGGTTAATTTGTTTGGTTTTGCAACAATTTCACGCCAAAGTTTTTCTTTAAAGAAAATAAGCAAAGCGGTCAAGCCGTCAGCCAACGCAACCGACAAAACATAACCTGTAATACCAAAATCAAACACTGCCAAAAACAGTATATTAAGCACAATTACAAGTGATGTGTTTACAATGCCCTGCACTGCAAAAAATGCGGTTTTGTTTTTAGCACGAATAAACTGCGCGCAAAGTGAATGATAGCAAGAAGCCATTGTGTAAATAATTATAAGCCACAAATAAGAACGCAGTTGTTGTGAAATTGCCAAAAGCGGAGCAATTATTAAAAACAACAAACCGCCAAGAGTTATTGTATAAAGCCCTGAAGAAAAAACGCTTTTTTTGTCGTGATTACTGTCAATAGCAAAGCGAAAAACACCGTTTGTTATGCCAAGCGAAATTATTGGCAGCAAAAGGTTGCAGGTTTGGGTTATAATATCGGCTGTGCCAAATTCGGCAGTGGTAAGATAACCCGTATAAAAGCGCACCATAAAGAACACCAACAGCTTTGAGCCGATGGTGCCAAGACTTATAAGCGCAGTATTTGAAGCCAAGGTTTTGTATTTATTCATAAAGTTATACTTCCCCATGTTTTACATCCTATTTATGATACTTTATTTTATCAAAACTGTCAAGTCGCCAGTTGTATATATCTGGACGCCGCATAACCGACAATGCCGCTATACTGCACCAAATACCAGTCGGGCAAGGTGGCATAAACCGTGACTTCTGACCCGTTGGGTATGCGCCCCACAACAAAGGCATTAAGGTCGGGTCTTGTGCGGACATTAAGGTTGCCGCCATTTGTTGCAACATAGCCAACCCTTATTGGCTGTGGCATATTAAAGGGTATGCCAAAATATTCGGTAAGTGACATAACTAATGTGCGGGCGATAAGGTCGATATTATCCCTCACCCACTGTGCATCCTGCACATTATCGTGATAACCGATTTCAATTAAAACACCCGGCGCTTTCACCCTTGCAACCTCACCTAAGGAGGTAGTCGGCACAGTTTTTACATTGTTTGGAAGCGGATAAATCATTTTAAAATTATTGACCAAAATGTCGGCAAAGCGTTTACCCGACGCACTTGACGGGTAATAATACGCCTCTATTCCCCGTGTGGTACCCGCACCCGAGGCAGTCGCATTTGAATGAAGCGCCAAATGCAAATCATAAACACCCGCATTAGACTGTGCTATAGCGGTCGCCGCCGTGCCTTCGGGATTATTTCGCACAAACTGAATACCGCTGGCCGCCAAATAGGGCTCCATAGCGTCGGCAACAAGATTCATATAATATTCCTCATTGCCGCCGTTTACATAAGGGTTGAATTCTTGGGTAGATGGGCTTAAATAAATTGTAGGCATAAAAAAACATCCTTTCATTTCAAAATATGAAACAAAAGGATGATTTTATGTTAAATATTGAATTTTTGAGCCGCTTTTTTCACAACCGACAAAAACCAACAATAAAGGGCTTCGCCAAGTTCTTGATAAATGGGGTCGCCATCATGCGAACAAAGCATTGCAAAGGTTTGCCCCATGCGTCTTTCCAAATCAAAACCACGGCGAAAAACCAAATAATAAAAGGAAAATGCGCCCGTATCGGTAGAGGTTTTAAAAAGTTCGGCATCTTGTTCTTTTAAAGTTTCCAAAAAACTTTTTTGGGCAATACCGCAAACAATGTCATCATTTGCAAATTCTTCAAAACCAACCGTTGCGGTAAAGGAAATTAAAAGGCGTCTTTGAATTAAAATATCATTTCCCATTTCATCTGACAAAGGGTTTTCGGCGGCATCGGCAATAAATTCAAGCGCAACAGCCCTGCCCCATTCTTCCGCATTTTTTTGAATGTCGTTTGACAGTTTTGGGGTTGCGGTAGGGTTATTAAGATTTTTCTTAACATCAACTGACGGTTTGTCTCCTACGATTTTAATGTCTTCATCTAAAAACAATTAAATCATCCCTCTTGTTTTATACTTTTAAGGGCCTTTGCCAACTGGTCGGGACAGGATGTACCTTTAAAGCCACATTTTACACCTTCAAGACGGCTTATAACATCTTCAACCTTCATACCCTCTACAAGTGCGGAAATTCCCTTTGTGTTACCGTTACACCCACCTTCGAAATAGACACTTTTTATAATTTCATCTTCTATTTCGACAGTGATTGTCCGACAACACACTCCACTTGTTTTATATGACAATTTCATTTCAAATATTCCTATCTGTCTTTAAATTTATTACTTCTTACAGGATGGCGAAGTTTTCTCAGTGCCTTTGCTTCGATTTGGCGAATACGCTCACGAGTAACATTAAATTCCGAGCCAACCTCTTCTAATGTATGGCATCTGCCGTCCATAAGGCCAAAGCGCAAACGGATAACCGCCTCTTCACGAGGGGTAAGAGTTTTTAAAACATCATCAATGTCTTCGTTTGTAATGGTTTTTAAAGCCGCTTCATCGGGTGCTAACGCATCTTCATCGCGGATAAAGTCCATAAGGCGAGAATCTTCTTCAGGGCCAATGGGGGTTTCCATTGAAACGGGTTCTTGTGCTACACGCATAATTTCGCGCACACGCTCAACAGGTAAATCCATTGTTTCGGCAATAAGCTCTTCACTTGGTTCAGAGCCGTTTTCGTGCAAAAGCTGACTTTGAACTTTTTTAAGGCGGTTAATGGTTTCAACCATGTGAACAGGAATACGGATAGTTCTTGCTTGGTCGGCAATGGCGCGGGTAATGGCTTGTCTAATCCACCAAGTAGCATAGGTTGAGAACTTGAAACCTTTTGTATGGTCAAACTTTTCAACCGCTTTAATAAGACCAACATTACCTTCTTGAATTAAGTCAAGGAAGTACATACCACGGCCAACATATTTTTTAGCAATACTTACAACAAGGCGCAAATTGGCTTCGATAAAACATTACTTTACATACTAACTACCCTCACTAATCTTAACCACAAAATCAATTTCTTCATCACTTGATAAAAGCGGAACACGGCCGATTTCACGAAGATATACTTTAACAGGGTCATCAAGCGAAACATTGTCAAGGTTAACATCATCAGTAATTTGCTCAACATCAACCTCTTTAAGCTCGTCATCGGTGGGCTCTTCATCAAAGTCAAGTTCTAAAATTGGTGGCTCGGTAAAAAGCTCATCAAAATCCTCGGGTGCGTTTTCAATATCGTGTATTGTTTCATCCTTTGGCTCAAGCTCTAAAAGCTCCTCGCTTAATAATTTTTCGTCCTTTTTAGTTTCTTTCATATTCTTCTCCATTCTGCTTTTAATTGCCTTTATTCTTTTTATTGATAATATCCTGAAGCTGTGCCGCCCAATCTTCAACAGTTGCATCAGATGGGTTTGCGGCATTTAAAAGCATATTCTCTTCTAATATTACCGAAATACAGTCTTTTAATACGGTTTTGGGGCTGTTACCGCCCTTGTTGCCGTTTTGAAGTGATACTAAATAGCCAACCTCGGCGGGTAAAAGTGTTTGCGCAAAAACCGAAATATCCAAATTTTTGCCGTTTTCCAAAGTTTCCATAATAAGTTCATAAATTCGCCTATTGAGTGAGGTTATCATTTTATCACTTGGCAAATTTTCTTTAACTTCGTTATAAAAATCGGGGTGGTTAAGCAAAATTGAAATAACCGTTTCTTCCGCAGCGGTGCCTTTTATTGAGCGGCGCCTGTCGGGGTTTAGGTCATCCTTTGAAAATTTGGGGTGAATAACCTTGTTGATTTCGGCCTTTCGCTGTGTGCGAACATTCTTTTTACGAAGCTCGTCCACCCTTGCATTTAAAGCGGTGCGCGAAACACCATATTTATCAGAAAGTCGGCCGATATAAATATCTCTTGCCATAACATCGTCTGTTGTAGCAATTATTTCAGCCGCCAAACTTAAATATTTAAGCCGTCCATCATCGGAATTTAAATCAAGCCCGTCGGCAGCCATTAAAAGTTTATATTCTATATCGCTTACTGCACCTTCTAAAAGTGCTTTAAAGCGGTCAGGCCCGTTGGCCTTTATATATTCGTCAGGGTCTTTGCCGTTTGGAATTACCACAACCCTTACCGAAAGACCTGTGTTTTCCAAAATCGAACTTGCCCTTTTAATCGCTTTTTGCCCTGCGGCGTCAGCGTCAAGCATCAAGATAATTTCTTTTGTATAACGAGCAATTAAATTTGCTTGTTCGCTTGTAAAAGCGGTGCCCAAAGGTGCCACAACATTTTCAAAACCCGCTTGGTGAAGGGAAATAACATCCATATTACCTTCAACCAAAATCATTTTATCGGCACAATGGCTTTTAGCAAAATTTATGCCAAAAAGGTTTTCGCTTTTTTTATAAACCGGTGTATCGGAAGTATTTACATACTTACCGCCTTTTTTCTCATCCTCGGGAAGTGCGCGACCGCTAAAACCAATAATATTGCCCCTTATATTTATTATGGGAAACATTAAACGCTTTCTAAAACGGTCATAGTAACTGCCCCTGTCGCTTTTGCCAACAACATTTGCCGTTACCATATCGCCAATAGAATAGCCCTTTGACTTTAAGTGGTTTATTAAAGCATCCCAACTGTCGGGTGCGGCGCCAAGACCGAAATGCTTAATGGTTTTTAAAGATAGCCCACGTTTTAAATAATAATCAAGCGCCCATTTGCCGCTATCACTCATTAAATAATTGTGGAAAAACTTTGCAGTTTCGCGGTTAATGTCATAAACAGTGTTTTTTACCCGTTGCATAGTGTCGTCATATCCGTCCTGCGGAAGTTGGACATTGCTGCGTTCTGCCAAAAGTTTTATTGATTCAATATAATCAAGGTTTTCGATAAGACCTGTAAAGGTGATAACATCACCACCAACACCGCAACCATAACAATAAAACGAGCCACTTTCGGGGTAAACGGTAAAAGATGGGGTTTTTTCACTGTGAAATGGGCAAAGACCAACAAGATTTTTACCGCGACGCTTTAAATTTGAATATTGCGAAATAACTGTTTCAATATCATTTCTGTATTTAATTTCGCTTATAACCTCTTCAGGTATTGCCATAAACCCACCACCTTTTTTTAAAATTTTTAAGTTAAATTAAATTGACCAACCTTTTGGAATGTAAATATTAGAATAAACCGTAACGGCATAATGGTCGGTCATACCAGCGATATAGTCACATATTGCGCGGTCAAGTCCGTCGGTTTCAATAATTCTTTGATATTCCTCACCCATTTTTTGCGGGTGTAAAAGTAAATCCTTATAAATACCCTCAACAATGCCCAAAACCTTGCTTTCTTCGGCTTTGGCGGCGGGATTTAAATAAACATTTTTATACAAAAATTCGTGCAAGTCATCATAATGCTTAAAGATGCCTTCATCCATTACAATATCATCCTTGCTGTTTTCAACCACCGAATTTAAAAGTGTGGTTATACGCTGTGTTTTGGTGTGACCCAAATTATCGCGAATTTCTTTTGGTATGTCTTCATTAGAAATAACCCCTGCACGCACTGCGTCATCAATGTCGTGATTTATGTAAGCAATTCTATCAGCAAAGCGCACAAGTTTACCTTCTAAAGTGTGGGGCCATTCGCCACGTGTGTGGTGCTTAATACCGTCCAAAACTTCGGCGGTTAAATTAAGACCTTTGCCTTCTTTTTCAAGCACCTCGCAAACACGAACACTTTGGTCAAAGTGGGTAAAATCAAAAGGCATTATGTCGTTAAGCGCCCTTTCGCCCGCGTGGCCAAAGGGTGTGTGGCCTAAATCGTGACCAAGAGCAATTGCTTCGGTTAAATCTTCATTAAGGCGAAGTGCACGAGCAAGTGTCCTTGCTATTTGTGAAACTTCTAATGTATGAGTTAAGCGAGTGCGGTAATGGTCAGATTCAGGGGATAAAAACACCTGTGTTTTATGTTTTAA
>JAZSNW010000028.1:0-10652 GCA_045536615.1 Acutalibacteraceae bacterium
AGTGCTACAAGAATCTTTTTCATTTGGTTTCTGTCCTTTCGAAAAATATTTTTTGTTTTATAATTTAAAGCGGATTTTTTACCCAATTATTAAATCCTGCTTAAAATCCGTAAATTATCCCTTAATACCGCTTCTCGATACACCCTTCATAATGTACTTGCGTAAGAAGAGGAATACCATAAATAACGGTGCGGATACGATAGCAACAGCTGCCATCTGAACGGGGGTGTCGGGGCGGTTATCAACCGTAACACTGAATTTTCTCAAACCGTTAGTAACGAGCCAAAATTCTGCCTTATCGGCAACAAGGTTTGGCCACACGTAAGTATTCCAAGAGCCCATCATCTTAAGAATGGTAATTGAAATAAGTGTGGGAAGTGCTAACGGAATCATAACCTTCCATAAATACTTAAGGTCGCTTGTACCATCAACTTTTGCAGCAAGGTAAAGCTCGTTAGGTATTTGCATAAAGTTTTGCTTTAAAAGGTAAATGTAAAATACACTTACAAGGAAAGGAACAATCAAAACTGTAAAGCCGTACTGTTCAAGGTTTAACCAACCAAGGGTACTAACAGTCTTATAGTTTGTGATGGTAAACAATTCGCCCGGAATCATCATTGTTGCTAAAAGGCCTGCGAACATTATATTTTTGCCCTTAAATTCCAAACGGGCAAAGGCAAATGCACAAAGCACTGTGATAACAAGCGATAAAAGGGTGGAAACAACACCAACAAAAACAGTGTTGCCGAAAAGTCGGCCAAGGTTTGCGGTGTTAAACGCTTCCGCATAGTTTAAAAAGTCAAACTCACGCGGGAAAAGGGTTGGAATTGTTAAAAGATATTCATCCAAGTTTTTAACAGATGAAATAAGCATCCAATAAAAGGGGAAAAGAATGATAAATGCAACAGCAAAGAGGAACAAATAAAGGAAAAATTGGCTTGCGATTTTCATAATCTTTTGGCCAACGACTACCTTATGCATGTCTCTTTCCTGCATTACTTGTAAAGAAGAGTTTTTAGACATTCAATAGCCGCCTCCTTAATAGTGGGTCTTCTTCTTGCTGACATAAAGGTTAATCATTGTAACCACAAAGATAATGCCAAACAAGATAAGAGCCGCGGCCGATGCACGACCTTGCTGATTTTTGATAGAATCGTAGATATAACCAACCATTGTGTTAAGGCGGCCGTGGTCACCCGCAGGGCCCATACCAACGTCGAATATACCAACAATGCTTGAATATTCCTTAAAGCCGCCGATAAAGCCGGTAATAACAACATAAGCAATCATCGGTGACAAAAGCGGAACGGTAATTTTGGTTAAAACGCGCCATTTTGGTGTGCTGTCAATTTTAGCAGCATCGTAATATTGCTTGTTAACGCTTTGAAGACCGCCAAGAAGAATTAAAATCTTAAAGGGTAATGCATTCCAAACAATGTAGATAACCATAACGGTTATATTTGCCCAATAGCTTGAGCCCGCGTTTATCCAGTTAATCGGTTCAACACCAAACACACCAAGGAAGTTGTTTATAATACCTGCGGTGGTGATGATTTGGTCTTGGGATGAGATGTTACCAACAATGTTAAACATTGCGGCGAACACCATACCTATTGCGATGGAGTTTGTAACATAAGGTAAAAAGTAAATGGTTTGAAGCAATTTTTGGAATGGCTTAATTGCATTAAGACAAACCGAAATTAAAAGTGCTAAAATTGTTGAAAGCGGAACTGTAAGTACACAAAAAATCATTGTGTTTTTAAGGCAAGTTAAAAAACCTTTGTACTGTACAACCTTTTCAAAGTTGCCAAGACCAAACTGAAAGGTTTGACCGCCAAGCCCTGCAAGTGAGCTGTAATTTTCACTGAAAGCCATTATAAGAGTGTTAATAATGGGCCAAACGGTGAAAATTAACAACAACACGATAGCGGGTGAAAGATAAATCCACGCTTTCCATTGATGTTTATTTTCAACCATAGTTCACACGCTCCTTAAAAATAAATTCTTTCTTCGGTTTCTTTATCGAAGATAAAGGTTTTATGAGGAACAAGTGAGTATGAAATTGTTTCTTGACCGTCGACTAACTGTTTAACGCAGTCAGAGCTTACAATAGAACGGATAACGGGGTTTAAGGATGCAGCGTTTGTTGAAACAATGCTAACATCACGGCCCATAACTTCAACATTATTAAGGTGGCAGTTAAATTCGCCCTTGTCATTTGGTACAAAACCTTCGGGACGGATGCCGACAAAAACATCACGGTCTTCAATGTTTACATCCAAAACAGCGTCTTCACCGATATAAAGCTTGCCGCCCTGCACCTTACCGTTAAATACGTTAATTGGGGGAGTACCCAAGAATTTTGCAACGAAAAGGTTTGTTGGGTCGTCATAAATATCTTGCGGTTTACCAACTTGTTGAACAATACCAAGTTTCATAACAATAATCATATCGGAAATGCTCATTGCTTCTTCTTGGTCGTGTGTTACGAAGATGGTGGTAATGCCGGTTTCTTTTTGAATACGTCTGATTTCTTCACGGGTTTGAAGACGAAGACGAGCATCAAGGTTTGAAAGGGGTTCGTCCAAAAGTAAAATTCTGGGCATTTTAACAAGCGCACGTGCAATAGCAACACGTTGCTGCTGACCGCCTGAAAGCTCGTTTGGTTTTCTTTCCATAAGGTCGTCAATTTGAACAAGACGGGCAACCTCATAAGCACGCTCGAGCATTTCGTTTTTGGGGAGCTTGTCTTTACCTGTAAGGTTTTGAAGTGGGAAAAGAATATTTTGCTTAACGGTCAAATGCGGATAAAGTGCATAGTTTTGGAAAACAAGACCAACACCTCTGTTTTCGGGGGAAACGTTTGTAACGTCTTCTTCACCGAAGAAAATTTTACCCGATGTGGATTTTTGTAAACCGCTTATCATATAAAGGGTTGTACTTTTGCCGCAGCCCGAAGGACCTAAAAGGCCAACAAGCTTACCATCAGGAATGGTGAGAGTGAAATCGTTTACGGCGATTACCTCTTCATTGGATTTTTTGTTTCGGCTTGGGAAAATTTTAGTTAAATTTTGCAATTCAACTTTCATGTAACCGAACCTCCTTAAAAATGTTTATATATGATTAATTTTTTAATAAATTGAATCCGAAATTAATATGGTGAACGCTCCACCATTTTGGCGTGTTGTTCTTCTTTAAATTTTATAAGTTCAAACTCATTGTCAAAAATCATTTGACTTGCAAGGTCAACCGTCACTGTGTCAGACAACAAGTCGTGTAAAGCCGAGCGTGTTCTGCGAGTGGCAATGAGTGAAACGATTTGTGCGATAAGCACAATACCAAGCATTAAAATGCCAAAAACACCTGCACCGCCAAAGAAAACTAAAATAATCGAGAAAACGGGAAGCATAATTTCAAATGTGTATTTACCTAAAACAGAGCGAACAAAAAGCTGAATGGGGGAAACCTTTACACCGTTTGTACGCATAACTGCAATGCCGAAAATCTTTTTGCCGACGGTTTGCCCGTTTTTAAGAAACAGGGGAACAACAAATTCCCAAATTATCACAGCCAATAGAATACTTATTGCGGTAATGATTACAGTCGAGCCGAACAGCAAGCCGTATGCTTTAACTACACGCTCATCCTTTTGAAAGATTTTGTTAGCATCGGCATAAATTTGTTGCTCTTCTTTTGAAAGCTTATTAAAATCCTCTTTTGAGATTTCAAGGTCAATATTATATTTTTCAGCATATTCGGTGTAGTAGCTTTCAAGGGTTGAAAGCTTGTCCTCAAAGCCGATTACACTTGAAACTATTACAGCAAAGCCGGTAACTAAAATTGCAATGATTATAAAATCAAACATCCAAGCCGAAAGGCGTTTCCAAAGCCCCGGTTTTTGTAAATCATAAATCATAAAAAACGATTACCTCATATATAAATTGAACGAAAAATTCAAACAAAAACACTTATAATAATAACATAATGTATCATAACACATTTTTCGTCAAAAAACAACCACTTTAATGTATAAAAATTAAATTTATATATATTATATATATTTTGATTATTTTTCTTGACATTTAGTGCAATGGTTATGTACAATAGAATATATATAACCTAAATTAAGGGGGAAATTTTAAATGGAAATTACTCAAATTTTATCAAAGTGCGACCACACACTTTTAACCCAAACTGCCACCTGGGAGGATATTAAAAAGATTTGTGATGACGGTATGAAATATAACACCGCAAGTGTTTGCATTCCGCCATATTTTGTAAAACAGGCAAAGGAATATGTCGGTGAAAAATTGGCAATTTGCACTGTTATCGGCTTCCCTAACGGATATAACACCACCGCAGTAAAGGTGTTTGAAACAAAAGATGCTATTAAAGACGGCGCGGACGAAATTGATATGGTTATAAATATCGGTGCTTTAAAAGCGGGTATGGATGATTATATAATTAACGAAATTAAAGAAATTAAAGCTGCTTGCGGCGATAAGATTTTGAAGGTTATTATTGAAACCTGCCTTTTAACCGAAGATGAAAAAATTCGTATGTGCAAAAATGTTACTGCTGCCGGTGCTGATTTTATTAAAACCTCAACAGGTTTTTCAACTGCGGGTGCTACACGCGAGGATGTTGCTTTAATGAAGGCAAATGTCGGCGAAGGTGTAATGGTTAAAGCCGCAGGCGGAATTTCCGGTATAAAGGATGCCGAAGATTTTATAAATTTAGGTGCTGACCGCCTTGGTACAAGCCGTGTTGTAAAGGCGGTACAAGGTCTTGAAGGCAGCGGTTATTAATATTTGAAAGGAAGAAAAGTTATGTCTACACCAACTCCTCATATAGAAGCTAAAAAAGGCGATTTTGCAAAAACAGTTTTAATGCCGGGCGACCCGCTTCGTGCAAAATTTATTGCCGAAAACTACCTTGAAAACGCAGTTTTAGTTAACAATGTGCGTGGCGTTCAAGGTTATACAGGTTATTACAAAGGCAAAAAAGTTTCAGTAATGGCATCGGGTATGGGACAGCCCTCAATCGGTATTTATTCTTACGAGCTTTATAATTTTTATGATGTTGAAACTATTATTCGTGTTGGCTCTTGTGGTTCATTTTCACCCGATTTACACGCTCGTGACATTATCGTTGCTATGGGTGCTTGCACAAACGGTAATTATGCTTCGCAATATAATCTCCCCGGCACATTTTGCCCTATTGCTGACTTTGACTTGGTTAAACGCGCTGCCGAAGAATGCGAAAAAGCAGGCGTAAATTACAGGGTTGGCAATATCTTCTCATCTGATATGTTTTATGATGATGCTGCTTCAGGTATGCAGTGGGCAAAAATGGGCGTTTTGGGTGTTGAAATGGAATCTGCAGCCCTTTATTGCAATGCTGCCCGTGCAGGCAAAAAAGCACTTTGCATTTGCACTGTAAGTGACTCTTTTATCTATCCTGAAGAGAATACAACCGCTGAAGAACGCCAAAATTCCTTTACAAAAATGATGGAAATTGCCTTAAATTTAGCGTAAAAAATGTAATTTAAAGGAACAAAATTATGTCAAAACGAGTTTTTTTAATTGTGCTTGACAGTGTTGGCATTGGTGAAATGCCCGATGCAGCCGATTGGTCGGATGAGGGCAGCAACACACTGGAATCAATTCGTGATAATAAAAATTTCAACTGCCCTAATTTAGAAAAATTGGGACTTTTTGCAATTGACGGTGTGGGTGGCAACACAAAAACACCTATTGGTGCTTATGCCCGTATGTTTGAAGCGTCAAAGGGTAAAGACACCACAATAGGCCATTGGGAAATTGCGGGTGTTTATTCTCCAAAAGCATTCCCAACATACCCAAACGGCTTCCCAAAAGAAGTGTTGGATGAATTTACAAAACGCACAGGGTGCGAGGTTATTTGCAATATGCCATATTCGGGCACCGATGTTATTCGCGACTATGGTGAAGAGCATCTTAAAACCGGCAAACTTATTGTATATACCTCGGCTGACAGCGTTTTCCAAATTGCCGCACACGAGGATTTAGTGTCGGTTGAAACCCTTTATAAATACTGTGAAATTGCCCGCGAAATTTTACAGGGTGAGCACGGTGTTGGCAGGGTAATTGCAAGACCGTTTAATGATGTTTATCCCTTTAAGCGCACCCCTCGTCGCCACGATTATTCACTTTTACCGCCCGAAAAAACGGTGCCTTCTGTTTTGAAAAATAGGGGATATTCGGTTATTTCAGTCGGCAAAATTTTTGATATATTTGCGGGTCAAGGTTTTACCGAAAGTTATCCGACAGTCAGCAACGATGACGGAATGGATAAAACTATCGGCATTATGGAACGTGATTTTAACGGCCTTTGTTTTGTTAATTTGGTTGATTTTGATATGGTTTATGGCCATAGAAATGATGTTGATGGCTATGCAACTGCAATGTCAAAATTTGACAATTATTTAGGCAAGGTTTTAGACAAACTTTCGGATGAAGATTTGCTTATTATCACAGCCGACCACGGCTGTGACCCTAAAACCCCATCTACCGACCATTCACGCGAATACACCCCAATGCTTGCTTATTTTAAAGGTGTGAAACCTGTTAATTTGGGTACCCGCAAATGCTTTGCCGATATTGGCAAAACCGCTATGGAATGGCTCGGCGAAGCTGATGACGAGCTTTTTGGCAACAGCTTTTTAAAGGAGATTTCAAATGACTGATGTTGAACTTATAAAAATTGCTGTAAAAGCACGCGAAATGTCTTATTCGCCCTATTCAAACTTTAAGGTTGGCACCGCACTGCTTTCAAAAAGCGGAAAGGTTTTCACCGGTTGTAATGTTGAAAATGCGGGCTTTACTCCCACCAACTGTGCCGAAAGAACGGCGATTTTCAAGGCAGTAAGCGAGGGAGAGAGAGAATTTTCCGCCATTGCTATTGTTGCGGGTAAGGGTGATACCCTTAATGATTTATGCGCCCCCTGTGGTGTTTGTCGACAGGTACTTGCCGAATTTTGCGATGATGATTTTAGAGTTATTATGGGCACCCCCGACAATATAAAGGTTGTTACTTTAAGTGAAATTTTGCCCTATTCTTTTGGAAAAAACGATTTAGAATAAGTGTAGGTATTAGTTATGCGAATGTTTGACATTATAAAGAAAAAACGCGACGGTGGTGAGCTTTCAGATAAGGAAATTGCTTGGTTTATTGACGGCTATGTAAAGGGTGAAATACCTGATTATCAAGCCGCCGCACTTTGTATGGCGATATACTATAAGGGCATGACCATTGATGAAACCACCGCTCTTACCTTTGCAATTCGTGATTCGGGCGAAAAGTTGGATTTTTCAAATATCGAAGGACTTCGCGTTGATAAACATTCGACCGGTGGTGTGGGCGATAAAACAAGTCTTATTGTTACCCCCATTGTAGCGAGTTTGGGTGTAAAGGTTGCTAAAATGAGCGGTCGCGGACTTGGTCACACAGGCGGAACAATCGATAAATTAGAAGCGATTGAGGGCTTTTGCACCGATATTTCGGTTTCTGATTTTGTTAAAATTGTCAATGAAACAGGCATTGCCATTGTTGGTCAAAATGCAACACTTGCCCCTGCTGATAAGCTTTTATATGCTTTAAGGGATGTTACCGCAACGGTTGACAGCTTGCCCTTAATTGTTTCAAGCATTATGGGCAAAAAATTAGCAGCCGATGACGACTGCATTGTTTTGGATGTTAAAACCGGTAGCGGCTCGTTTATGAAAACGGTTGAGGACAGCAAGAACCTTGCTCAGACTATGGTTGATATCGGCAAACGTGCAGGCAAAAAAATGTGCGCGCTTATCACCGATATGGATAGACCTTTGGGTTTTGCAATCGGTAATTCGTTGGAAGTTATTGAAGCTATCCAAACCCTTAACGGCAACGGTCCTGAAGATTTGACAGAGCTGTGTGTTGCCTTGGCATCATATATGCTGTCTCTTGCTGAAAAGGGCAGTTATGATGAATGTAAAGAAAATGTTTTGCGTGTTATAAATGACGGTACAGCACTTAATACCTTTGCAAATATGGTTGAGGCACAGGGCGGCAACAGGGATTGGATTTATAACCCTGAAAACTTCCCCAAAGCCAAATATCAGCGTGAGGTTTTAAGCGAAAAATCGGGTTATATTGCAAGCGTTAATACCGAAGGATACGGTGTTGCAAGCTTGCTTTTGGGCGCGGGCCGAAATACAATGGCTGATAAAATTGACTTTGCCGCAGGTATTTACCTTTGTAAAAAAACGGGCGATTATGTTGAAAAAGGCGAAAAAATCGCGGTGCTTTACGCCGAAAACGAAAGCAAATTTGCCGCTGCAGAAAAGCAATTCCTTGAAGCGACAGTTGTTGGCGATGAAAAGCCCTGCGAAGTGCCGCTTATTTTAGATGTTGTGGGGGATAATAATGGCTAAATTATATTTTAAATATGGCGCAATGGGTTCGTCAAAAACCGCAAACGCGCTTATAACTAAATTTAATTATGAAGAACGCGGTATGAAGGTTTGGCTCATTAAACCGTCGGTAGATGACCGCGACGGCGCAAACGCTGTCAAATCCCGCATTGGCCTTTATGCCGAAGCGTATGTTGTAACACCTGATATTGACTTGATGAAAGAATATATAAACCACAGCGATATTGATGTTATTATCGCTGATGAATGTCAGTTTTTAACCCCCAATCAAATTGACGATTTAAGAAAAATTGTTGATTTATATGACATTCCCGTTTTGTGCTTTGGGCTTCGTACCGACTTTTTAACCAAGCTTTTCCCAGGCAGTCGCCGACTTTTCGAGGTGGCTGATTCTATAAGCGAAATTAAAACAATTTGCGCTTGCGGTAAAAAGGCGATTATAAACGCACGAATTGATGAAAACGGCAATGTCGTGACCGAGGGTGCACAAATTTTAATCGGCGGTAACGACTCTTATGTTGCTATGTGCCACAGCTGTTGGCAAGAAGCCATTAAAAACCAAGAAAAATAAAAAATGCAGACTTTCCAGTCTGCATTTTTTATTTCTTATCAAGTGTATTAACAAAATTAAAAAGTTCCTTTTGTTTTTCTTTGGGCCATCCGCGGTATATTTTAATAATACTTTCTTCGGTCGCTGTAAGAGTATTTTCTAATTTTTCTTCTTGAATTTTCACAATAGGTTCGCCATAAATTTCAATAAAAGGTTTCTTTTCGCTAAGCGAAATGGTTTGCGGTTTTGTGGCGGTAAAATCAAGTTTGTTGCTCTTTTCGTGTCCGTAAATTATAAGGTCGGGGTCTATACCCAAAACTTTTGCAATTTCAATAGCCATATCAACAGTTATATTGCCTTGACGTTCCATTTGCGAATAGGTGCTGCATTTAAGACCTAATTTTTCACCAAGCTGTGTTTGGTTAAACTTTTTTTGTCTACGGTAATATCTAATTCTTTCGTTAATTGATAAATCCATTAAAATTCCCCCTTGCTAAAATAACTTGACTGCAAAGACATTTGTTGATATAATATCATATAATTTCATACACGCTGGAGTGGCTCAGTTGGTAGAGCAGCTGATTCGTAATCAGCAGGTCGTGGGTTCAAGTCCCATCTTCAGCTCCAAATGAAAAATCCGTTCATACGCTGGGCGGATTTTTTCATTTTTCTTATTAAAATTATACATTTTTTGTCATAAAATGTCAAGCCAACAAACGCGCATATTTTAATCAAAAAAATGTGGAAAAAATACGCATTAAAAGTATATATATAATAGTATACAAAATACACAAAAATGTTTAAGTAAATTTGTGTTGACTTATAGGCGGTTTGTGATATAATATTAAATGAATAGAAAAAAATAATGCCATCTTGTTTCATTTTGGAGGGAAACTTTATGAAGAAAGAATATAAAACACCTTTGTTTGAGGTGTTGGAACTCGTTGCAGACGAAAGTCTTTGCCTTATGGGTAACGGTGAAGAAAGCAAAGGCGAAAACGAATTAGAAGGCGACGATTTATTAGGCGATTAAAATATTTTGTTAGGAGATGATACATATGACTAAATTTAAGAAATTACTTTCGGTTTTACTTGTATTTGTTCTTTGCTTTGCAGTTTGCGGTGTAATTGCTTCAGCTGCAGATGACACACCATCAGTTATGGTTTACACATCTTACGCAAACAACGAAGCAACACAGGTTAGATTAACCATTAAAACCAATGTGGCATATGCTGCAATTGCCGGCACTATTACATACACAGGTGTGACTCTTGCAGACGGCGGTCATGTTTTTGCTGAGGATACAAACGATGCAAAATATCAAGATAATGACGGTGTTGTTAAATTTGCGCTTGTTACCGATAAGTTTACTGGTGAAGTCGGTGACCAATATTGGGCAAGCTTTTTGTTCGATGTTGAAAATGAAAATGATATAAACTTTACTGTATCAAATGCACAGGTTGCTGATTTTAATGCTAATGCGGCCATTACCCCTACCTATAAGGTTGCATTGGTCAATACAATTTCAACAGTTGGTTCTTTGGGTTCACAGTTCCGTCCCCAAACAAATGAAACAACAGCTGCATTGCGTTTCGGTGCAAAGCTTGAACGAGACAGAAATAGTAATAATGAAGTTACCGTAGATGGT
>JAZSNW010000077.1:0-5723 GCA_045536615.1 Acutalibacteraceae bacterium
GCATTTATTGTTATTTGTGAGGCGGGCGAGATACTTGGTGAGGGATTTAAAAAATAATTGTAATTTTGTCGAAATAATACTTGCATTATCAATAATTTGTGCTATAATAGACTTTGCAGTCACAATATATTGTATATAAATTATTAAAAATATAGAGGTAGTATTATGAAAATTATCAAAAGAAGCGGTGCGGAAGTAACCTTCGACCCTAATAAAATTATTGTTGCGGTTACAAAAGCAAATCAAAGCGTTGTACCCAGCCACAGAATGACTGAGGTTCAAATAAAACGCATTGCAGAGGATGTAGAAAGTGCGGCGGCTAATATCAACCGTTCTTTAAGCGTTGAAGAAATACAAGATATGGTAGAAGACCAAATTATGAATCAACGCGCTTTTGAGGTTGCAAGGCGCTATATTACATATCGTTATAACCGTGCGTTAGTTAGAAAATCGAATACTACTGATGAACAAATTTTAAGCTTGATTGAATGCAATAACGAAGAGGTTAAGCAAGAAAACAGCAATAAAAACCCCACCGTTAACAGCGTTCAGCGTGACTATATGGCGGGTGAGGTTAGCAAGGACATCACAAGGCGTATTCTTTTAAGCCCTGACATTGTTGATGCGCACGACCGCGGACTTATCCACTTCCACGATGCTGACTATTTTGCACAGCACATGCACAACTGTGACCTTGTAAATCTTGAGGATATGCTTCAAAACGGTACTGTTATAAGTGGTACTTCTATTGAGCGTCCCCACAGTTTTTCAACCGCTTGTAACATCGCAACCCAAATTATTGCACAGGTTGCTTCTTGTCAATATGGCGGTCAAAGTATAAGTCTTACCCATTTGGCGCCTTTTGTTGATGTAAGCCGTAAAAAGATCTATTCTGAAGTTGTGGCTGAAATCGAAGAAGCGGGCGTTACTTTAAGTGAAGATAAAATTGCTAAAATTACCGAAAAGCGCCTTTTGACAGAAATTGCACGCGGTGTACAAACAATTCAGTATCAGGTTGTAACCCTTATGACCACCAACGGCCAAGCCCCCTTTGTTACTGTATTTATGTATCTTAATGAAGCCAAAAACGAACAAGAAAAGGCCGATCTTGCTTTAATTATTGAAGAAGTTTTAAAGCAAAGATATAAGGGCGTTAAAAACGAGCAGGGTGTTTGGATTACCCCCGCTTTCCCAAAGCTTATCTATGTTTTGGAAGAGGACAACATTAAAGAAGACAGTAAATATTGGTATTTAACACAGCTTGCTGCTAAATGTACCGCAAAGCGTATGGTACCTGACTATATTTCCGAAAAGGTTATGCTTCAAAACAAGGTTGACAAAAACGGCGACGGCCATTGCTACACCTGTATGGGCTGCCGCAGCTTTTTGACACCTTATGTTGATGAAAACGGCAAACCGAAATATTACGGTCGTTTTAACCAAGGCGTTGTTACCGTAAACTTGGTTGATATCGGTCTTTCGGCTAACGGCGATATGGAAAAATTCTGGAAAATTTTCGACGAAAGAATGGAACTTTGCCACCGTGCACTTCAAGCCCGTCACGAACGCCTTACAGGTACCGTTTCGGATGCTGCACCTATTTTGTGGCAGTATGGCGCACTTTTGCGCCTCAAAAAAGGCGAAACCATTGATAAATATCTCCACGGCGGTTATTCTACCATTTCGCTTGGATATGCAGGTCTTTGGGAATGTGTTTATGCTATGATAGGCAAAAAACTCACCGAAAAAGAGGGTGAGGAATTTGGCCTTGAAATTATGAGAAAATTAAACGAATATACTGCAAAGTGGAAAGCCGCCGAGGTTATTGACTATTCACTTTACGGCACACCGCTTGAAAGCACAACCTATAAATTTGCAAAATGTTTGCAAAAGCGTTTTGGCATTGTTAAGGGTGTTACCGATAAAAACTACATAACAAACAGTTATCATGTGCACGTAACCGAAGACATTGACGCTTTTGAAAAATTGGCGTTAGAAGCTAAATTCCAAGCATTGTCACCCGGTGGTGCTATCAGTTATGTTGAAGTGCCAAATATGCAAAACAACCTTGATGCTGTGCTTTCGGTTATGAAGTTTATTTATGACAACATTATGTATGCCGAACTTAATACCAAGAGCGACTATTGTCACGAATGCGGCTTTGACGGTGAAATTGAAATTAAAGAAAACGAGCATGGCAAACTTGTATGGACCTGTCCAAATTGCGGCAACACCGACCAAGATAAGCTTAATGTGGCTCGCCGCACCTGTGGTTATATTGGCACACAATTCTGGAACCAAGGCAGAACACAGGAAATTAAGGAAAGAGTTTTACACCTGTAAAAATTATTTATGAATTACGCAGTAATTAAAAAATTTGATATAGCAAACGGTCCGGGGGTTAGGGTGTCGCTTTTCGTAAGCGGTTGCCGCCACAAATGCAAAAACTGCTTTAACAGCGAAGCATGGGATTTTTCCTATGGCACAGCATTAACCGATGAAACCGTTAATGAAATTGTCACAGCGATAGATAAAGATTATATCGAGGGCTTTTCGCTTTTGGGCGGCGAGCCCTTTGAGCCCGAAAACCAAGAGGGTATTTATAAGGTTTTAAAGGCGATAAAAGAAAAATGTCCGCAAAAAACTGTTTGGTGTTACAGCGGTTTTTTGTTTGAAGAACTTTTATCGGGCGCAGTTGGCGATAAAGATTTGGTTTTTAAATGTTTGGGGCTTATTGATGTTTTGGTGGACGGAAAGTTTGTTGAAGCGCTTAAAAGTCCGTCACTTTTGTTCCGTGGCTCATCAAATCAGCGAATAATTGATGTAAAAAAGTCCGTTTTGCAGGGTGAAGTTATTTGGCTTGCGGGCAAATGGGAAAGACAAATGGGTTCGGGTAATATTTACGAAGGGTAGATAAATATAATGATTAAAGTAAACTTTAAAAAGCTTAATGAAAATGCAAAGGTGCCAACCTACGGCTCGCAATATTCTGCGGGGGCCGACCTTTATGCTTTTACAAACGGTGAAACAATTACTTTTAAGCCCAACGAAACTAAAATTATTCACACAGGCATTGCAATGGAAATACCCGAAGGTTATGCGGGTCTTATCTATGCCAGAAGCGGTATTGCAAACAAGCGTGGTCTTGCCCCTTCTAACAAGGTTGGTGTGGTTGACAGTGACTATCGTGGTGAAATAATGGTTTCTCTTCATAACCATTCTGACAAGGTGCAGGAAATTAGTGATTTTGAACGTATAGCACAAATGGTAATTACCCCATTCTTAAAAGTGGACTACACCGAGGTTGAAGAACTTACCGACACCGAGCGCGGCGAGGGCGGTTTTGGCTCGACAGGTAAAAAATAAAATTATTAAAAAACTTTTAAGGGAATGTAACAATTTTGTTATATTCCCATTTTTATTTGACAAATATATTTAATAATAGTAAAATGAATAGGTATTCTTAAAAGAGGGGGCGACTGTATGAAAAAATATTTACATTGGGCATTTTTCCCAATAAGTATAATTTATTGTGAATTTTGGTTACGTCTTTTCAGCGGTGAAAATTTCTTTAATTTTGGCATTTTTACAGTAATGCTTTTTTCAATGTTCTTTGGCCTTTTGGCGCAGTTTGTTTCCTTTAACAAAAACACAGGGCTTATTATTGTGCAGTCAGTTTTAAGTCTTTGGTACAGCGTGCAAACCGTTTACCACAACATTTTCGGCACTTATATGATTTTATACTCGCTTAACGGTGCGGGGCAAATTACCGAAAGCGAAATGCTCAATGAAGCATTTGTGGCTATTTTAAAAAGTCTTTGGCAGGTTTTAATTTTATTTGTGCCGCTTTTACTTTTGGTTATTGGCATTAAAAAGTTTAAAACCCGTAGAAAGACTGAAAAGCGTGAAAAAATAACGGCAGCATCGGTAACAGCAAGTGTTTTAATAATTACCATGTTGCTTCGCATAATAATTCCGCACTATCACGATAAAAACGCAATTTTCGAAATTAACACAAGCGTTTCGTACAATGGTCTTTTATACAGCGAAGTGTTGGATTTTGTTTACAGCATTTTGGGTGTTGATAACGGGTACGAGCTTGACAGTGATGTTGAAAACGAGGTTGAACCCGAAAAACAACCCACAGTATACACACCAAACGTGATGCAAATTGATTTTGAAACCTTGGCACAGCAGGAAACTAATGCAACGGTTAAATCACTTCACGAATATTTTGGCAGTCGCACCCCAACCGATAAAAATGAATATACAGGTATGTTTAAGGGGTATAATTTGGTGCAAGTAACGGCCGAAGGTTTTTCACATTTGGCAATTAACAAAGACCTGACACCAACCCTTTATAAAATGCAAACTGAAGGCTTTAATTTCACAAACTTCTATACACCAATTTGGGGGGTTAGTACTTCAGACGGTGAATATGTTGCAACCACAGGTCTTGTGCCAAAGGGCGGTATTTGGAGCTATTCAACCTCGGGCAGAAATAATATTTTCTTCCCCTTTACAATGCCCCAACAGTTTTTAAATGACGGGCTCCAGACAGTTCGGGGCTATCACAACCACACCTATACCTATTATAACCGCCATATATCACACAAAAATATGGGCTTTAATTATAAAGGCATCGGCAACGGGCTTGAAAAGGTTGTAAACCCAAAATGTTGGCCCGAATCTGACCTTGAAATGTTGCAAGGCACCACAAGTGAATATGTAAACGAAGAACGTTTTATGACCTATTACATGACGGTTAGCGGTCATTTAAGATATACCTTTGTGGGCAATAGAATGGCGGCACGTCATAAGGATAAGGTTAAAGATTTAAACCTTTCCGACAATGCAAAAGCATATCTTGCTTGTAATATTGAGCTTGACTTGGCAATGGAAAACTTGCTTACTTCATTAGAGCAGGCGGGCATTGCTGAAAAAACTGTTATTGTAATCACACCCGACCATTACCCCTATGGTTTGGAGGATAAAGAAAACGCAAACCCATATCATTATTTTGACGAGCTTGCAGGACATAAAATCGACGCCACCTTCGAACTTTATAAGAGCAGTCTTATAATATATGTAAAGGGTATGCAGCCGCAAACTGTGGATAAATATTGCAGTGCGCTTGATATTATCCCAACCATTAATAATTTATTTGGGTTTGAGTATGATTCACGTCTTTTACCCGGAAGCGATATTTTTTCAACTGCATCCCCGCTTGTAATGTTTAACAACCGTTCGTTTATAACCGACAAGGGCACATATAATTCGAAAACAGGCGAATTTACTCTTTTCGAAGGTCAAACTGTTGAGGATGTTAATGCTTATGTGTCTTCAATGAAAAAGGTTGTAAATAATAAATTTAAAACAAGTTCGCAAATTTTGGACACTAACTATTATGCAAAGGTTATTGACCGCACACATTTATATTCTAAATAACAAAAATCCGCTCATTTAGAGCGGATTTTTTTATCCCTTAACTGCGCCTGCGGCAACACCTTTTATAATATATTTTTGGCTTGTTAAATAAAAAATCACAACAGGAATGATAGATAACACAAGCATTGCCATTAAAGCACCCATATCAACCGAACCATAACCACCCTTTAAATATTGTACGGCAACGGGGATGGTTTTATAGTCGTTACCAATTACCAAATAAGGCAAAAGATAGTCGTTCCAAATCCACATTGTGTTTAAAATTGCAACCGTTA
>JAZSNW010000093.1:0-4107 GCA_045536615.1 Acutalibacteraceae bacterium
CGGTGGGGATTTTATAAAATGCGGCGATTTTTTGCACCGCCTGGCCCGAACAATTCATAAAGGTTTGGGGTTTTACAACAAGCAAGCGGTTTGCACCAACCTTACATTCACCGAAAAGTGCATCATATTTATTTTTGTTAAAGCTGCCGCCGTTTTCATCCATAAAACGCTCAACCGCGGCAAAGCCAATATTGTGGCGGGTGTTATCATATTGCTTTGTGGGGTTGCCAAGCCCTACAATAAGCCAATCATAAGTGGGTTTTTTAGAAAAAATCATTTTATCACCAACCACATTTTAACATATACTTATCCGTTATTCAAGCAAAAAACACTTGACACATATAAAATAAAGTTGTATTATAATTTTAATAAAAGCTGTGATAAAGGACATTAGTTTTTTGCAATGTTTTCAGAGAATGCGGGTCGCCGGCTGTAAGCCCGCTAAACCAAACAAAAAATGAGACCACCTTTTAGCTGCACGGGGTAAAAAACCGTTGCCGTAAATCTTGCGTTAAAGGTATCAAAGTGCCGATTTTTTCGGAATTTGGGTGGAACCGCGGAGAAATTATACTTCGTCCCTGTTTGCAGGGGCGAAGTTTTTGTTTTTAGGAGGAAATTTTTATGATTAAAGTTATTTTAAGGGATAATGTTAAGGAATTTAACGACGGCATTACAGCTTATGAAATCGCAAAGTCTTTTGGCGGCGGTTTTTATAAAAATGTTTGTGCTGCAAGAATTAACGGTCAAAACTGCGATTTAAGAACCGTTTTAAACGACGGTGATAATTTAGAACTTTTAACTTTTGAGGATGAATATGGCAAATGGGCTTTCCGCCATACTGCATCTCACATTTTGGCACAGGCAGTAAAGCGTTTGTTCCCCGAAGTTAAATTGGCTATCGGCCCCGCAGTTGACGACGGTTTTTATTATGATTTTGACATTGAAAAGAAATTCACCCCTGACGATTTAGTAAAAATCGAAGGTGAAATGAAAAAAATTGTTAAAGAAGATTTAGAAATCACCCGTTTTGCGCTTCCAAAAGCTGAAGCAGTTGCAAAATTTGAAAATGAAAACGAGCCCTATAAGGTAGAACTTGCCGACGGTATTGCCGACGGCGAAGAAATCAGTTTTTATTCACAAGGCGAATTTACCGATTTATGTGCCGGTGCACACCTTATGAGCACAGGCGCAGTTAAGGCATTTAAGCTTACTTCAGCAACGGGTGCTTATTGGCGCGGCGACTCATCAAAGAAGATGCTTTGCCGTGTTTATGGCACCGCCTTCCCAAAAGCCAGTGAATTAGAAGCACATTTAACAATGCTTGAAGAGGCCAAAAAGCGTGACCACAATAAGCTTGGCCGTGAGCTTGAAATTTTCACAACCGTTGACTGCATTGGTCAGGGTCTTCCCATTATGCTTCCAAAGGGCACTAAAATTCTTCAAATTTTACAGCGCTTTGTTGAGGATGAGGAGGAAAGAAGAGGTTGGCTTCGTACCAAAACACCTCTTATGGCAAAAAGCGACCTTTATAAAATTTCAGGCCACTGGGACCACTACCGTGACGGTATGTTTGTTATGGGCGACCCCGATGATGAAAGCAAGGAATGCTTTGCACTTCGCCCAATGACCTGTCCCTTCCAATATCAAGCATATCTAAACCGCGCCCGTTCTTACCGTGATTTACCCTTGCGTTATGGCGAAACTTCAACCCTTTTCAGAAACGAAGAATCGGGTGAAATGCACGGTCTTATCCGCGTTCGCCAGTTCACCATTTCAGAGGGTCACTTAATTTGCACCCCCGAACAGTTAGAGGAAGAATTTAAAGCATCGCTTGAACTTGCAATATTTATGCTTAAAACACTTGGTCTTTATGAGGATGTTTCTTACCGCTTCTCACAATGGGACCCCGATAACAAAGAAAAATATATCGGCACCACAGAGCAATGGAACGAAGCACAGGATATGATGGGCAAAATTTTAGACCATCTTGAAATTCCTTACAAGGTTGGCGTTGGTGAAGCCGCTTTCTATGGTCCTAAACTTGACATTCAAATTAAGAATGTTTACGGCAAGGAAGACACACTTATCACCATTCAAATCGACCAAATGCTTGCTGAAAAATTTGGTATGGAATATGTTGACCGCGACGGCACAAAGAAAAACCCATATATTATTCACCGCACATCTATCGGTTGTTATGAACGCACTTTGGCACTTCTTATCGAAAAATATGCGGGGGCTTTCCCAATGTGGCTTGCTCCCACACAGGTTAAAATTCTTCCCATTGCGGACAGACATTTTGATTATGCCTATGATGTTAAAAAGCAGTTAGAAGCAAAGGGTATGCGTGTTGAAATTGATGACCGCAATGAAAAAATCGGTTATAAAATCCGTGAGGCACGACTACAAAAAGTACCTTATATGCTTGTTATCGGCGACAGCGAGGTTGAAGCAGGCGCAGTTGCTGTTCGTCAGCGTGGCGAAAACGGTGACCTCGGTGCAATGCCACTTGCTGACTTTATTGATAAAGCAGTAGAAGAAATTGAAACCAAGGTAATTAAATAAAATTAAAAACCCGTGCAACAGCACGGGTTTTCTTATTTGTCATCCTTATAAGGAACATATTTGATTTTTTTCTTTTTGCGGGGCATATTCAGTTTTACGCAAACCAAAATAAAGCCCACAATAATTGCGCCGATTATTATATAAACAATTTTCATAGCACGGCTTGTAAAAAATTCTTTAACCACTTTAAAGAATTGTAAAAGTGCGCTTTGCTTAATATCTTCGTTTGCTATTAAATCAACTTTGCCGATAACTTTTTCGGCATAAATAATTTCGGCATACCCAAGCACCTGACCTTTTTTAATTGGTGCGGTAGCGGTTTCATTTTCAAAATATGGTTTCACAACAATTGTAGAATCGTCGGCTTCCTTTGGTAAAACCGAAACAAACGGCTCTTTAAAATAAAGTGGCACAAAGTCGGTTTCAAGGGAAAGTTCAAGCGGAATTTCAAAAACTTGTTCGCTGCTGTTGGCAATTTCCTTAAAGGTGAAATTGTTAAACGCCCAACGGTATAATTCGCGACTTTCTAAAAATTCGTGGCGGTTATTTCGGTTGTTGGGGCATTTAAACAAAATGCACATATAGTTATATCCGTTATAAGAAGCAGTGCTAACTAAACATCTGCCTGCCATATCGGTATAACCGGTTTTAAAGCCCTTTGCGTATTGATAATAATATCTTGTGGAATTATCAAGCAAAAAGTTGGTTGTGGACAATGTGCGGGTAGTGCCGCTTGTGGTAACTAATTTATAGCGTGATTTAGAAGTAACTTCGTTTAAAATGTCGTGTTTTTTGGCATAAACAGTTAGTTTATATGTGTCTTGTGCGGTGGTATAGGTGCCTTCATCGTGAAGGCCAACGGGGTTTGAATAGTGTGTGCCCGAAAGACCAAGCTCTTTGGCTTTTTGGTTCATCATATCAACAAAACCGTCAATACTGCCCCCAAAAATTGAAGCCGCCAAATAGGTGCAGTCACCAAATGATGACAAAAGCACGGTGTAAAGCAAATCAAGCTGGGTAAATTCTTCACCCACATTTAAAAGCGAAACCGAAAGACCTGTGCCAAGGCAAATATCAAATGCCTCTTGGGTGAGGGTAACCTTTGCGGTGGGGTTCCACTTGTCGCTTTCAACCATTAAAACGGCGGTCATAATTTTGGTGATAGATGCGGGATAAACCTTTTGGTTTGCGTTCTTTTCCCAAAGCACCTCGCCCGTATCCAAGCTTACAAGCATACCGCTTTCGGCGGTAATGTCAAAGGTTGTTATCTCGTAAGCCGAGGCGGAAAGGGGACTTATAACTGACAGTATTATTAAAAAACATATAAAAAATATGGAAAATGTCTTTTTTACCATAGAAATCTCCTTCAATATGTAGTATAATGATTTCATACAATGTTATTATATCAGTATTTCATTTAAAAATAAAGTATTATTTTGTAAAAGGGGTGACGAAATTTGGTTTATATAACCGGCGATATGCACGGCGAACTTGAACGCCTTTATGACAGGAATTTTAGAAAACTTAAAAGCGGCGATATTT
>JAZSNW010000058.1:0-10024 GCA_045536615.1 Acutalibacteraceae bacterium
AATTGGTTGGGCAGAAGAAAGTCTGGTAGTGAAACAGAGAACGCACTGAACAATTTGCTTACAGCAATAGAAGAAGGAATTACAACTTCAACCACTAAACAAAGAATGATTGAGTTGGAGCCGACGAGAGATGAGATTAAATTAAAGCTCATCAAGGAAGAAATGAAGAAGCCCACTATCACAAAAGAGGGCTTAGTATTATGGCTCAGGCATATTCAGAACATGAGCTTAGAAACGAAGGAACACAAACAGAGACTGATTGACATTTTTGTAAACGCCGTATATCTTTACGACGACAAGCTGGTCATAACATTTAATTATAAGGAAGCAAGCAAAACCGTAACTCTAAAAGAGGTAAACGGTTCGATTATAGAATGCTCAGGTGCACCAAAGTCCAAATTCAACCTTTTGGTTGTGTTTGGACTTTTTATTTTGTTAATGTGGTGGGACTTGAAGCCTAAGAGGGCTGCGAATGTTAAGAAAAACAGTCCGGTGGACTGTTTTTTAAAGAGCAGGTGCGCAGGCGGGTGCCGAATGCAAAGCTTTGGGTCGACAAGCAGGGCAAATTTGCAAAGCAAAGTTGCGTCCCATCACTCGCACCAAAATAAAAGCACTTCTTCGGAAGTGCTTTTTTATTTTGGTGCAATGAAGCGCACCTTACGGTGCATGAAGAATGAAGTCGCCTTTGGCTATGAAGTATGCCTGCGGTATAAAATAAATAAGGCAATCGGAAAAATCCGATTGCCTTTAATTTTTAATGTTTTATTATGCCTTGTTAACCGAACCGAAAAGTTCCATCTTTTCTTTAACGGTTGCTTTAATTGCTTCAAAGCCGGGAGCCAAAAGCTTTCTTGGGTCAAAGCCCTTGCCGCTTAAATCTTTACCAGCTTCAACATATTCGCGGGTTGCAGCAGCAAAAGCAAGTTGACATTCGGTGTTTACATTGATTTTTGAAACGCCCAAAGAAATTGCCTTTTGAATCATATCAGCGGGGATGCCTGTACCACCGTGTAAAACGAGGGGCATATCGCCTGTGAGCTGTTGAATAGCATCGAGAGTATCGAAACTTAAACCTGCCCAATTTTCAGGATATTTACCATGGATGTTACCGATACCTGCAGCGAGCATTGTGATGCCTAAATCAGCAATCATTTTGCATTCGTTGGGGTCAGCACATTCGCCTGCGCCAACAACACCGTCTTCTTCGCCACCGATAGAGCCAACTTCAGCTTCAAGTGAAAGGCCGAGGTCGTCACAAATAGCAACGAGTTCTTTTGTTTTTGCAATGTTTTCTTCGATTGGGTAGTGTGAACCGTCAAACATTACAGAAGAAAAACCTGCTTCGATACATTTTTTTGCACCTTCGTAGCTGCCGTGGTCAAGGTGAAGTGCAACAGGAACGGTGATGTTTAATTCTTCAAGCATACCGTTAACCATACCAACGATGGTTTTGTATCCGCACATATATTTGCCGGCGCCTTCAGAAACGCCTAAAATAACGGGGGGGTTAAGCTCCTGTGCGGTTAAAAGAATGGCTCTTGTCCATTCAACAATGTTGATGTTGAATTGACCGACTGCATATTTGCCGGCTTTTGCTTTTTGAAGCATATCCTTTGCAGATACTAACATTTGAAATTCCTCCAATAAATAATTTTATCTTTATTATTGTATACTAAAAGCCCGTTAAAATCAAGCGAATTTTAACGGACTTTTGGGTATTTTAATTATTTGTCGCTGTCCTCAATAACTTTTTCGGGTGCAACCTCCAAAAGCTCGGGATTAGCTAGATATTTTTTAAGTGCTTTGAAAGCGGAAGCAAAGTAGCTGCCGGAGCAAATGCGTTCATCCATAGTAACACCGATAGGCAGTGAACGAACAAAAATAATTTCATCGCCCTTGCGTTTTGCAACCTCACGCAAATTACCCATTGCCATAAACACACTTGTGGTGCCAAATTCATAGCAGTGGTGGTAAATGTGGTTGGTGCGGATGGATGCAAGGTTGGTTATGCCCATACTCATATGGAAGGGGGAAGCGTTTATAATTGCTTTGGGCAAAAGGCCGTAACGGTCCATAAGCTTAAACGCTTTTACACCAACAGTTAAAAGACCGGGTATGCTAAGCAAAATTTTAATAAGCTTTTCAGTGCTGTTGTTTTCGGGAACATCGCGGTTTTCTTCAACATATTTGTTGATAATGTCGTTAACCTCGAAAACGGTGTTTGCTTTGTCAAAATACATTTTAGACATTGTGCCGTTGTGGTCTTCAAGCGATTTTAAAACCACCATACCAACAGCAACTTCGTTTCTTGTATAAATCTTTTTATTAACAACGAAACGGTTAAGCTCGGGGAATTCGGCCATAGTGCGAATATATGCCGCAATAACCAAAGCCATGTGGCTTATACGGATGCCCTCTTTACGCTTTTTGTTTATGTATTCTTGAATGGGGTCATAAGGGATGTCGATGGTTGTCATATTCATCGAGTCAACACGCTTATCCATAATATGTGCCGCAACCCTGTACATCGGGTCAGTATGGCGGAGTCGTTTTCCGTCTGCTCTCATATTTTACCTCTTTTTGTCGAATTTGTGAATAAATTGTAAATTAATGATACCATAAAAATATAAAAACCGCAATATTTTTTTAAAATTAAATAACTTGTTAATTTTGGGTTTATATGATATAATTCATATGTATGCATTTTTTAAATAAATCTTTCCATAATAATTATGGGTGATTTTAATGAGTAATGACAATTCGCTTAAAAACGAAAAAAGCGAAGAAGTAAAGGAATTTGGTTCGGTTGTGGCAACCGATGGCAAGCATAAAATTTATTGCCTAACTATAATTGGTGAAATTGAAGGCCACACCGTTTTGGCGGAAAACAGCAAATCCACAAAGTATGAGCATATAATCCCGCAACTTGTTGCGGTTGAACAGTCAACCGAAATTGACGGGCTTTTGGTAATTTTAAATACTATCGGCGGTGATGTTGAGGCAGGCCTTGCCATTGCTGAGCTTATTTCGGGAATGAAAAAGCCGACAGTAACCTTTGTGCTTGGCGGCGGTCATTCAATAGGCGTGCCTTTGGCCGTTTCAGCAAAGCGGTCTTATATTGCGCCGTCGGCAACAATGACGGTGCACCCTGTCAGAAGCAACGGGCTTTTTATAGGCGTTCCGCAAATGCTTAACCACTTTCAGCGTATGCAAAACCGCATTAGCGATTTTGTTTGCCGAAATTCAAAAATAAAACCTGAAACCTTTAACTCGCTTATGATGAACACAGGCGAAATGGTGACCGATGTCGGCAGTGTGCTGTCGGGTGAAAAGGCGGTTGAGGTGGGGCTGATTGATGAAATCGGCAATTTGTCACAGGTTATAGACGGGCTTTATAAACTTATTGATAATAACGGCTGATTTTTCAGCCATACATATAACACTTTTAAGGGAGAAGATTTTTTTGGCTACTAAAAAAAGGAAGTACACAAAACGCACTACCCAAAAAGAAACACAGCAGTCAAGGGCTGCAAAGCAACAGCTTTATTCTATAATCGGCTTTGCTTTGGCAATTTTTATGCTTTGTGTTGTTTTTATAAAGGGCGAAAATGTTTGGCTTTGGTTACATAATTTCACATTTGGTATTTTTGGGGTTACCGCTTATGTAATACCGTTTTTTATCGGCGTTGTATCGGTTTTACTTGCAATGGAAAAATTAAGCGGCACCGCACTGGCTAAAATTATTGGCGGCGGTGTGTTAATTGCTTTAATTGGCGCAATTATCGACATTTTTTCAAAGCACAACCCCGATATTTCGTTTTGGGCACACCTTGGAAACGCCTATTTAACAGGTACGGCTTTAAAAAGCGGTGGTTTCTTTGGCGCTTTAATTGGTCAACCAATTTATCTTTTATTTGGCAAAACAGGTGCCGCAATAACCGTTATTTTACTTATCTTTGTGCTTTTAATGCTTATTACAGGCACAACCCTTATCGGACTTTTTAGAATGATTAAAAAGCCCGCAAAGGCCGTGGCTGAACAGGTTGAAAACGTATATCAAAAGAAAGAAAACAAAGAAACCGATAAAGAAATTAAAGTTGTTAAGGGCTTTAATGTTGATATTCCCGTTGACGGCAGTATTAAAGAAAGACAACAAGAACAAAGCGAATTACCCCTTAAAAGCCGCCGTTTAGTGCGCGCTTATAAAGACGAAAGCACCGAAGATGTTAATGTTTCACTTCCCGAGGGTGCAGAGGATGAAGAAAAAATCAACACAGCGCTTAACACCGCAAAAGAAGAAATTGTTATTGATATGAAAGCCGAAACCGAAAGTTTCACCGAAGAGGTTAAAGAAAATCTTGACACCGCATCCGACAAGGGCTATGTTTACCCGCCCACCACACTTTTAAAGGATACACGCGGCACAGCAGGGCTTATAGCTGAAGATAATTCCGACACAGCCGAGCATTTGGTTAGAACTTTAAGAAGTTTTGGTGTTGAAACCAGAATAGTTGATATTTCACGCGGTCCTACCGTCACAAGATATGAGCTTCAACCCTGCGCAGGTGTAAAAATCAGCAAAATTACCGCCTTGGCGGATGATATTGCGCTTAATTTGGCGGCAGGTAATGTCAGAATTGAGGCACCAATCCCCAATAAAGCGGCGGTTGGTATTGAAGTTCCAAACAAAGAAAAGAACGCCGTTGGTATTCGCGAAATTTTAGAAGCGCCCGAATTTACATCGGCAAAATCGAAACTTACCGTTGCTTTGGGTAAGGATATTACAGGTAATATTATTACAACCGATATTGCGAAAATGCCACACGGTCTTATTGCGGGTGCTACGGGCTCGGGTAAATCGGTTTGCACAAACTCAATTATTATAAGTCTTTTATATAAAAACACCCCCGACGAATTAAAGCTGTTGCTTATCGACCCCAAAACAGTTGAATTTGAACCATATAACGGCATACCTCACCTTATGGTGCCAGTTGTTACCGACCCCCGCAAAGCCGCAGGTGCACTTGGTTGGGCAGTCGGCGAAATGGAAAAGCGTTATAAAATGCTTTCCGACCGCAAGGTTAGAAATATTGAAGAATATAACGAGGCGGTCGAAGGTCTTACCGACGAGCCCGAGGTTGAAAAAATGCCTTATATCGTTATTATGATAGATGAGTTTGCCGACTTAATGCAAACCGCTTCAAAAGAGGTTGAAGACCACATTGCACGTCTTGCTGCAAAGGCGCGCGCTGCCGGTATACATATGATTTTGGCAACACAACGTCCGTCGGTTGATGTCATTACAGGTGTTATTAAAGCCAATATCCCAACACGAATTGCGCTTACAACCTCTTCACAAATTGACAGCCGCACCATTATTGACCAAGCAGGTGCCGAAAAGCTTCTTGGTCGCGGTGATATGCTGTTTAACCCTGTTGGCACCTCAAAGCCAAGTCGTTTACAGGGCTGCTTTGTAAGTAATGAAGAAATTAAAGCGGTGGTTGACTTTGTTAAGGGTGACCGCAGTGTTTCTTATAATGAAGATGTTATGAATGAAATCGAGCGTCAGGCCGCCATCGAAAAGAAACAACGCACAGGCCTTGAAGAAGACGGCCCCGATGAAGACCCAATGCTTAAAGAGGCCATAAGGGTTGTTGTGGAAAACGGTTTGGCATCAACCTCGCTTTTGCAAAGAAAATTAAAACTTGGTTATGCAAGGGCTGCACGCATTATTGATGAAATGGAAGCACGTGGCGTTGTCGGCGGATATGAGGGCTCGAAGCCGCGCAAGGTGCTTATCACTTCCGACCAGTTGATGGAAATGGAAGCCACCGAAAGTGACGAATAATGCCCAAAATTAACACAAAAAGAATTTTAACGGTGATTACAGCGATGCTTTGCATCGTTGTTTTCACTGTTTTAATGTTTATTGCCCGAAATCCCGCACTGTTAGACCGAAGTGGCAGTCATTACACCTTTGACTATGATGAGGATTTTATAAAGTTTATCGATGTTGGTCAAGGGGATAGCGCACTTATTTACAGCAACGGATATTCGGCAATAATTGATGTGGGCATTGCCCCATCGAGCGATAGTATTATCGACACATTAAACGACTGCGAAATTGACGCCGTTGATATGGTTGTTATTTCGCATTACCACACCGACCATATCGGCGGTTTTACCGATGTGGCAAATAGGTTTGAAATTAAAAATATGATTGGCCCAAAGGTGACCGAATATAATATCGAAGCCGCGCAAAAGTCAAAAGAAACTGTGCTATCAAAGGGTGGCAAGTTTTATGAGGCGATTTACGGGCTAAACTTTATGCTTGGCGAATTTAAAATTACAGTTTTGGGATATTGCGGATTTGCCGACGAAAATAACCGTTCGGTTTACGTTATGGTCGAAATTGACGGCATTAAGTTTTTGTTTACAGGCGACGGTGAATTGATTGCCGAAACCGAACTGTTAAAAAGAGCCAAAGATATTGACTGCGACATTTTAAAGGTGGCGCACCACGGCAGTAAAACAAGCACAAATTATGACTTTTTAAAAGCCGCCACACCCGAATATGCGGTTATTTCGGTGGGAAAGGATAATTCCTACAACCATCCGCACAGTGAAAGCATAACCGCCCTTGAAAAAGCCAATGCCGAAATTTATCGCACCGATTATCACGGTGATATAATTTTTTATGTAGAAAACGGCGAAATTGAAATAAAAACTGAAAAAACAGGTGATTATTATTAACATTATAGAAAAATTAACCGAAGAATTTTCATTAAAACCCTTTCAGGTTGAAAACACAGTAAAGCTTATTGACGAGGGTAACACCATACCCTTTATTGCGCGTTACCGTAAAGAATCCCATGGCTCGCTTGATGACCAGGTGCTTCGTGAACTTTCTGAACGACTTAATTATCTTCGCAATATGGATGAAACACGCGAGAAAATTAAGGCATCTATCGAAGAACAGGGCGCTTTAACTGATGAGCTTATTGCGGCTATCGAAGCGGCCGAAACTTTAACCGAACTTGACGATATTTACAGACCATACAAGAAAAAGCGCAAAACAAGGGCAAGCGTTGCAAAAGAAAAGGGCTTAGAGCCCTTGGCGGATATTATTTACGCACAAGCGCCCGACTGCAAACCACCTATTGAATTGGCAGCTGGCTTTATAAATGCCGAATTAGGTGTTGAAACTGCCGAAGATGCTTTGCAGGGTGCAATGGATATAATTGCTGAAAAAATTTCAGACGATGCCGATATAAGAAAGCGTATGCGCTTTGTTTGTATGGCACACGGCATTTTAAATGTTAAGGGCACAAAGGACGACCTTGATGTTTATGAAATGTATAAGGAATACAGCGAAGCCCTTTCAAAAATTGCCGACCATAGAATTTTAGCAATAAACCGTGGCGAAAAAGAAGAATTTTTAAAGGTTTCTATCGATTTTGATGAGCAAAAAGCAATGTTTATCATTTCTAAAAACCATATTAAAGATGGCAGTCCGGCTACCGAAACTGTGGTAGCGGCAGCAAAGGATGCTTACAGCCGTTTAATTTTCCCGTCAATAGAAAGGGAAATTCGTTCAGAACTTACCGAACGCGCCTCCACTTCGGCAATAAAGGTTTTTTCCACCAATTTGCACCAACTTTTAATGCAACCACCCGTTAATGACAAGGTGGTTTTGGGGCTTGACCCCGGTTATAGAACGGGCTGTAAGGTTGCAGTTGTTGACGGCACAGGTAAGGTGCTTGATACAGGTGTAATTTACCCCGCACCCCCAAAAAATGATATCGAAAATGCAAAAATAATTGTTAAAGCGCTTGTTAAAAAGCATGGTGTACAGGTTTTTGCTATCGGCAATGGCACCGCAAGTCACGAAACCGAAGTTTTTGCCGCCGATGTTATTAAAGAGCTTAACGATGGCCTTTCATATATGGTTGTAAGTGAGGCGGGGGCAAGTGTTTATTCGGCATCAAAATTAGCGGCGGAAGAATTCCCCGACTATGATGTTTCACTTCGCAGTGCAGTGTCTATTGCGCGTCGACTTCAAGACCCACTTGCCGAGCTTGTTAAAATTGACCCCAAGGCAATTGGTGTTGGTCAGTATCAACATGATATGCCCCAAAACCAATTAAACGGCGCTTTGGACGGCGTTGTTGAAGACTGTGTAAACTCGGTCGGTGTTGACCTTAACACTGCATCGGTTCAACTTTTGGCTCGCGTTTCGGGGCTTGGTCCTGCGGTTGCCAAAAATGTGGTGGCATATCGTGAAGAAAACGGTCGCTTTACAAACCGAAGTCAGCTTAAAAAGGTTTCAAAATTGGGGCCAAAGGCATTTGAACAATGTGCCGGCTTTTTGCGTATTACCGACGGTAAAAACCCGCTTGATAATACATCAGTTCACCCCGAAAGTTATGACGCGGCTGAAAAACTTATCAAACTTTGTGATTATACCGATAAGGATTTGAAAAACGGCGCTTTAACTAACCTTTCCGAAAAGGTAAATGCAAAGGGTATAGGCGCGGTTGCAAATGAAATCGGTGTTGGTGAGCCAACACTTTTGGATATTGTAAAAGAACTTGAACGCCCCGGCCGTGACCCGCGTGATGAATTACCCGCCCCGCTTCTTCGCACCGATATTATGTCGATGGAGGACCTTAAAGCCGGTATGGAACTTACAGGCACAGTTCGAAATGTTATTGACTTTGGTGCCTTTGTGGATATTGGTGTTCACCAAGACGGACTTGTTCACATTTCCCACATTACAAACCGTTTTATAAAACACCCCGCCGAAGTTTTAAAGGTGGGCGACATTGTAAAGGTTTGGGTTTTGGGTGTAGATGTTAATAAAAAACGAATTTCCTTAACTATGCGAAAGGATAAATTAAATGAAGCAAAATAATTTAAAAGGCAGTTTAATTTTAGGGCTTGCGGCATTTATTTGGGGTATGGCTTTTGTGGCACAAAACCAAATAAGTGACAGTGTGCCAACCTTTACAATAAACGCCTGCCGTTCCTTTATTGCGGTAATTTTTCTGCTCATTTTTTGGAAAATTACCAATATAAAATCAAAGGAAAGTTTCATCCCAAAAGATAAAGCCACACGCAAAAAATATCTTGCGGCGGCGTTAATGTGCGGCGGCTTTTTGGCAGTTGCAATGAATTTGCAACAGTTCGGCATTGCCCTTTACCCTAAAACCGCCGCGGTAGAGGCACATTCGGGCTTTTTAACCGCCCTTTATGTAATTTTGGTGCCGTTTTTTTCGGTGTTTTTGAAAAAGAAAATCGGCGCTTTGGTTTTCGGCGGCGGAATAATGGCAACCGTCGGCATTTATATGCTTTGCTTTGCAAAGGGCTTTGAGGGCTTTTACTTTGCCGACTTGGTTGTGTTTTGTTGCGCTATCGCCTTTGCACTTCAAATTTTGGCGGTTGACAAATATGTCGGCTTTACGGGCGGGGTTAAACTTTCAATAATGCAATTTTTTGTGGTTGGTGTAATTTCCACCATTTGTGCGTTAATTTTTGACCTTAAAACCCTGTCAGTTTCAGCACTTATAGATGGTGCTTTGCCAATTTTATATCTTGGCATAATGTCAAGCGGTATTGCCTATACACTTCAGCTTGTCGGTCAAAAATTTGCCGAGCCGGCTGTTGCCTCAATTACAATGAGTTTTGAAAGTGTTTTCGCAGTGCTGGGCGGTGTGCTGTTTTCAAAGGGCACACTTTCAAAAAACGAAATTATCGGCTGTGTAATAATGTTCGCTGCTATAATTGTGGCACAGTTACCCGAATTTAAAAAGAATAAAGCATAAAAAGCACCCAAAAGGGTGCTTTTTTAGTTATGATACGCTTAAGCGTAGTTATGATTTGCCTTTGGCAAAGTTATGATTGCCTACGGCAAGTTATAAGTTAAGGTGTCGGCGTTGCCGACGAATAATAAAAGCACCTAATTTAGCGGGTGCTTTTTTATTATATTTCAGTTAGCAATTTAATTGGCGATTGTAGGGTAGGG
>JAZSNW010000127.1:0-7864 GCA_045536615.1 Acutalibacteraceae bacterium
GTCAGCCACAGTTGCAATTTTATCAAGGGTTACGCCACCCGGGTAAGCAAGCCCCATTTGGCGTGCCACTTTGTCAAAGCATTCGCCTGCGGCATCGTCACGGGTTTGGCCGATAATTTCAAATTTTGTATAGTCGCTCACCTTTGCGATAACTGTATTACCGCCCGACACCAAAAGGCATAAAAAGGGCGGTTTAAGGTCGGGGTGGGCAAGATAATTTGCCGCAATGTGCGAACGCAAATGATGAACAGGGATAAGCGGAACCCCAAGTGACATTGAAAGCCCCTTTGCAAAGTTTACGCCAACCAAAAGCGCACCGATAAGCCCAGGCGCAAAGGTGACCGCAATGGCATCAATGTCACTGTATCCGATACCTGCCACTTTAAGTGCCTCATCACAAACGGCACTTATGGCTTCAGTATGGCGGCGGGATGCGATTTCAGGCACAACACCGCCGTAAATTTTATGTTCTTCAACCTGTGTTGAAATAATATTTGAAAGGACTGTGCGGTCTTCAACCACCGCAACCGATGTTTCGTCGCACGAACTTTCAATGGCTAAAATTTTCAAAATATCAAAACCTTTTTGTTAAAATAAGGGCGTCTTCTTTTGGTGTGTCGTAAAAGTTTTTTCGGCACCCTTCTTTTTTATAGCCAAATTTCTCATAAAGTGTAATGGCATTTTCATTGCTAACCCTTACTTCAAGCGAAATGAAGCAGAGTTTATTAGTTTTTGCAAAATCATCTAATTTATTTAAAAGTGCGGTGGCAATTCCTTTTTTTCTAAATTCGGGCAAAACCGCAATGTTTGTGATATACCCCTCATCCAATATAACCGAAATCCCAACATAACCTGCTGCCTTGCCGTTTACTTCATAGACAAAAAAGTGTGTGTGGTTATTTTTTGCATCGATTATGTTTTGTTTTGTCCAAGGGTGGCTAAAACAAACCTTTTCAATTTCTAAAACATCATTTATGTGGCGGTCATCCATTTCTAAAACCAAAAGTTTATCGATTTCACGAATAATTTCATCGCGGCAATTTCGGTAAACATCCAAACCACAACCAAACGGGTCGGATATACCGCCACCTAAAACCTCGCACTTAATACCAAGCGATGAAAGATAATCAAAATGGCTTTTAGAAAGGCAAATAATTTTGTCAAAGCTTTTTATATCATCATTAGTTAACTGCTTTGAAAGGTGACTGCTTATATCAATGTCGATTTCTTGCATTGCCGTTTTAGCATTTTCGGAAATGGGTGAGCCATCAGCCGCAAGACCGCGACTTTCACAAATAATGCCTTTTGATTTTAAATACCCCTCTGCCATAGGGCTGCGGCAGGTGTTACCTGTGCAAACAAATAAAACTTTCATCAGCCCTTGCTCTCCAACCAGTTTTTACCGAAAGCGGCATCGGCGGTAAGGGTTACTGCCAAATCAGCGGCCGACTCCATTTCGCATTTTAAAAGGTCACAAACCTTTTGTGCGTCTTTTTCATCACACTCAACAATAAGCTCGTCGTGCACCTGCAAAATAAGCTTTGCGGTGGGCACCTCATTTTCCAAACGGTTAAAGACCTTAACCATTGCAAGTTTTATAATATCGGCAGCGGTGCCTTGAATTGGTGCGTTGCGGGCAACGCGTTCGCCAAAAGCACGAATCATACCATTTGAATTTGAAAGTTCGGGTAAATAGCGTTTTCTGCCAAAAAGAGTTGTAACATAACCGTTTAATTTGGCATCGTTTATGGTGTTTTCCATATATGCTGAAACCTTTGGATATGTTGCAAGGTATGATTTTATATAATTATCGGCTTCTTTACGCGAAACGCCGATGTCCTTTGCAAGTGAAAACGCACCAATGCCGTAAACAATGCCAAAGTTTACCGCCTTTGCGCGACTGCGAAGCACGGGGGTAACCATTTCGACAGGAAGCCCAAAAACCTGTGCAGCGGTAGCGGTGTGGATATCAACCCCGCTTTTAAATGCCGAAATCATATTTTCGTCGCCCGACATACTTGCCAAAACGCGAAGTTCAATTTGTGAATAGTCGGCATCAACCAAAACCTTGCCGTTTTCCGCCACAAAGAATTCACGCAGGTGTTTGCCTTCGTTTGTTCTGACGGGGATATTTTGCAAATTCGGTTCAAGCGAACTTATACGGCCTGTGCGGGTTTCGGTTTGGTTAAAGGTGGTGTGAATGCGACCATCATCGTCAACACAACCCTGAAGCCCGTCGGCATAGGTTGATTTTAATTTTGCAAGGGTGCGGTATTCCAAAAGCAAACTTACCGCGGGGTGTAAATCCTTTAAATCTTCAAGCACTTCGGCGTTTGTGCTGTAACCGCTTTTGGTTTTCTTTTTGGCGGGAAGCCCCAACTTTTCAAAAAACACAACACCCAACTGCTTTGGCGAATTAAGGTTAAATTCATAACCAACAAGGTTATAAATTTCACTTTCTATAACTTTAATTCTTTCACCAAGTTTTAAAGACATATCTTGAAGCCCCTCAAGGTTTACTTTAAAGCCGCAAAGCTCCATATCGCCCAAAACCTTGGCAAGTGGTAGTTCAATATTTTGGAATAAATCAAGCTGACCGCTTTTTGAAAGTTCATTTTCTAAAAGGTCACAGCAGTCATTAAACAAGGCGGCGTTTTTAATAATTTCATCGGCTTCACCGTCAAAGTTTGGCAAAACTGCGCCGTATTCTTGGCAAAGGCGGCAGGTATCATAGCTTGATGCCGACGGGTTGCAAATATAACCCGCCAAAAGTGCATCAAAGCCGATATTTTTAACATCCTTAAACTGTTTGTAAAGGTTTTTATAATCGTAAACTCGCTTTTCTATCGCTTCATCCTTTAAAATGTCACGAATAAAGCATTCATCACATAAAAATGCGTTGCCGTCACTTATAACCGCCCATTCACCATTTTCAAAGTAAATGGTGGCGGTATTATTAACTAATGGCAAAGCCGAAACCGAAATGGTTTTGCTTTCTGTTTTTGTGGTGTCGGCTTTAACTGCTGCGTGAAGCCCCATTTTTTCCATAAGTTTAAAAAGCTCAAGCCCTGTCATAAATGTGGCAAGCTCGTTACTATTTTGTGGTTTATATTTATAACCTGAAAGCTCGCTATCTATGGGTGCGGTTTTACAAATCGTGCCAAGTTCGCGGCTTAAAAATGCACTTTCTTTGCCGTTTGAAAGTTTTAGTTTGACACTGTCTTTTGTGTCAAGATTTTCTAAATTTTCATAAATGTAATCGATAGAATGAAAACGGGTAACAAGGTCGGTAGCGGTTTTTTCGCCAACACCTGCAACACCCGGTATATTGTCAGAGCTGTCACCCATTAACGCTTTAAGCTCAATCATTTCATTTGGGGTAAGGCCGTATTTGGCTTTAAGCTCATCCACGGTGTAATTTATAATTTCGGGCTTGCCCATTTTTGTGGTGGCAAGCAAAACACGGGTTTTTTCGGAAATTAACTGCAAAGAATCGCGGTCGCCTGTTGAAATGACACATTCGTCACCGTTTTCTTCACAAAGTCGGGCAAGGGTGCCCAAAATATCATCGGCTTCATAACCTTCACACTCAAGGCGAACATAACCCGCCAAATCAAGCCATTCTTTCAAAAGGGGAACTTGACTTCGAAGTTCGTCAGGCATACCTTTTCGGCCTGCTTTATAAGCGTCATATTTCAAATGGCGAAAGGTTGGTGCTTTAAGGTCGAACGCAACAACAACACCGTCGGGGTTTTCAAGTTCTTCCAAACGGCGCAAAATATTTATAAAACCATAAATGGCGTTTGTATATTGACCGTCTTTGGTGGTAAGCATTTTTATACCGTAAAAAGCACGGTTTATTATGCTGTTACCGTCAATACACAACAATTTCATTACAGTTCACTCCTAAATTTAGACATATATATTTAGATTATACCACTTTTATATTGATATGTCACCATATTTTTATAAAAAAATTGACACTTTTTATCTTATTGTATATAATTGAGATTATGAAAATAAAAAATTTGCAAATTGACGGATTTTGTGCCCTGGCTCCAATGGCGGGTGTCGCTGACAGAGCAATGAGGGAAATATGTGTAAAATACGGCGCGGGGTTCACCGTTGGGGAACTTACAAGTTCAAAAGGTGTGTCTTTGGGGGATAAAAAATCTTTTTCACTTTTAACTATATCTGATAAAGAACGCCCATCCGCTTCACAACTTTTTGGGTGTGACCCCGAAGTTATGGCCGAAGCCGCCCAAAAAGCACTTGAATTTTCACCTGATTTTATTGATATAAACATGGGTTGTCCCGCCCCAAAGGTTGCGGGAAACGGGGGCGGAAGCACTTTAATGAAAGACCCCGTTTTAGCCGAAAAAATCGTAAAAGCGGTTGTGGATGCTGTCCAAATTCCCGTTACTGTTAAAATGCGAACAGGGTGGGACAGTGATAATTTAACCGCTGTTGAACTTGCAAAAAGGTGTGAAAATGCAGGGGCTTCAATGCTTACCGTTCACGGCAGAACAAGGGTGCAAATGTATGCACCACCTGTTGATTTTGACACCATAAAAAATGTTAAAAAAGCGGTTAAGATTCCCGTTGTTGCAAACGGCGATATTGTTGACGGAAAGTCGGCTTTAAATATGCTTGAAATCACCGAATGTGACTATTTAATGGTGGGGCGTGCAGCACAGGGAAACCCCTTTGTTTTTAGCGAAATTAACGCATTTTTAAAGGGTGAAAATTACACACCGCCAACACTTTTAAAACGCTTTGAAGTATTGCGCGAACAGGTTGGTTTAATGATGAAATATAAAGACCCACACAACGCAATTTTGGAATCAAGAAAACATACTGCGTGGTATATGACAGGGCTTAAAGGTGCGGCTTCAATTAGGCGATTGTGCGGCGAAATTTCAAGTATGGGTGATATTGAAAAAATAATTGAAATTGCACTTGAACAAAACAAAGATTTGTGGTAATATCGTTAAGTTGAAAGGATTGATAACTAATGTCAGGACATTCTAAATGGAGTAATATTAAAAGAAAAAAAGAAAAAACCGATGCTGCAAAAGCAAAGATTTTTACTAAAATAGGTCGCGAAATTGCTGTTGTTGTAAAGCAGGGCGGTGCAAACCCAAATGAAAATAGCAAATTAAAGGATGTTATTGCCAAAGCAAAGGCGGCAAATGTACCAAATGATAATATTGAAAGAATTATCAAAAAAGCTGCGGGCGAGGGCGACGGCGCCAATTATGAAGAACTTATCTATGAAGGTTATGGCCCCTGCGGTGTTGCAGTTGTGGTTGAAACTTTGACTGATAACCGCAACCGAACAGCCGGTGAAATGCGCCATTATTTTGATAAGTGCGGCGGAAATTTAGGGCAGTCGGGCTCGGTTATGTTTATGTTTGACCGTAAGGGTATTATCGTTATTGAAAGTGAAGGCCTTAATGAAGACACCGTTATGGAGGATGCATTGGAGGCAGGTGCCGAGGACTTTGAGTTTGACGGTGAAATTTTTGAAATTTCAACCGCACCGAACGATTTGGGCGCCGTTCGTGATGCGCTTGAAGGTAAGGGTTATTCCTTCGTATCTGCCGAAGTTGCTTATGTGCCCCAAACTATGAGCAGTATTGACGACAGTGATATGGTTGTAAAAATGGAAAAGCTTATTGATATGCTTGAAGAAAATGATGATGTTCAAGCAGTTTGGCATAACTGGGAAATGGAAGAATAACAAAAAGCACCTCTGCGGAGGTGCTTTTTAGTTAATAGTGAAAAGTGAATAGTGAAGAGGTAAGGTGTGCCTTCGGCACGGATGTAAATTGTTGCAATTTTTTATTCTACAAAATTCCACAAAATAACAGTAAAAAAACTGCATTTTGGGTTGAAAATGTAAAATATGTGTTGTATAATACCATATATACAGTTCTTGGGAGGAAGTTTTTCTATGATTAAAAAGTTTTTTGCGGCAGTTTTATGCCTTACAGTTTTGTGTTTTGCGGGTTGTAACGAAACACCAAATAACCCCGTTGATGATATAGAAAGCACACCGCCCGAACCGATTTTGTATGCTAATCCCTTAACAGGTGTTGAAGAAATAGAAGATGAAAATGTTTTAAACCGCCGTCCTGTTGCGGTTATGATTAATAACGCACTAGAAGGAAAAGGACATAAAGCGCAAGAAGTACAAACAGGTTTAACTCAAGCCGATATTGTTTACGAAACCGAAGTTGAAGGTGGTATAACACGCCTTTTGGCAGTTTTTAAGGATATTTCAAGGGTTGAACAATTTGGTACAGTTCGTTCTGCCCGTTATGCTTATGTTGACTTGGCAATGGGACATGATGCAATCTATGTTCACCACGGTTTAGATAAGGTTTACTGCAAGCCCCACCTTAAAGATACACAGGCCTTTACTCTTGACACAAACAATGCGGGTAAACGCGTTAAAAACGGTCAAGTATTCGAACATACCCTTTATGGTGACGGCGCAAAACTTTGGGAACATTTTGAAAACAAAACAAAATTTGATTTAGACCTTGACAAGATTAAAACCTGGCAAAGCTTTGCCGATGCTGATAAAACAGTCACATTTGAGGGTGTTGCAAACACTGTCAGCGTGCCTTTTTCAAACAGCTATAAATCGGTGTTTAAATATGATGCCGAAAAAGGCAAATATGTAAGATATTTTAAAGATACACTTCGCAAAGATTACCTAACAGGCGAAAGCGAATATTTTGAAAATGTGTTTGTTTTAATTACATCTATTACCGACTATCCCGACGGTAAACACAGAAAGGTTGATTTAACATCGGGCGAAGGATGGTATTGTGTAAATGGTACATATATGCCAATTCTTTGGAGCAAAGGTGCGGCTTCAAACAACTTTAAATTTACCGATTTGAACGGACAAACTTTGGAAGTCAGCCAAGGTAATTCTTGGGTTTGCATTGCTAAAAAAGGCACCAATGTCACTTTTGAATAAAATTTTTAAATAAAAGTCGCAATTGCGGCTTTTATTTTTTGCTGTTTTTTGTCATAAGTCACAATTGATATTTTAAATTTTAGGGTATATAATCAATGGGTTGAATTTTTAAGGTATAGAGGCGTATTATTTATGCAAATTTTAGTGACTCTTTCAATTGCTATTGTAGCGGGTCTTTTAATGTCTCGTGTGACAAAACTTTTCAAACTGCCCGCCGTTACGGCATATCTTATTGCGGGTCTTATTGTTGGACCTTATCTTTTAGGCGGTATTGATTTTTCGTTTTTAAATATGGGCTTTTCACATATCGGTTTTTCACTTGCGGATTTTGGTCTTTCAGGTGGGGAAAAGAATGTGGCGCTTGAACTTTTTGGCAATGTAGCACTTGGCTTTATCGCTTTTGCTATTGGTAACGAATTTAGAATAAGCGATTTAAAATCCATTGGTAAACAGGCGTTTGTAATTGGTATTTTGCAAGCCGTTGCCGCAACTGTTTTAGTTGACGCAGCACTTATTGGTTTACATTTCTTAATGCCAAATGTTTTGTCAATTTCAAACGCAATTATTTTGGGTGCAATTGCATCTGCCACAGCCCCTGCGGCAACCTTAATGGTCGTAAGACAATATAAGGCAAAGGGCCCGTTAACTGATTTGTTACTTCCCATTGTTGCGTTGGATGATGCGGTTGGTCTTGTAATTTTCTCGGTTTCTTTTGGTGTTGCACGCGCAATTGAAGATGGTAAAATTAGTGTGATTTCAATGATTGTAAACCCACTTATCGAAGTTGCATTGTCATTACTGCTTGGTGCACTTATGGGCTGGGTATTTACCGCCTCGGAAAAGATTTTCCATTCCGGCTCAAAGCGTATG
>JAZSNW010000062.1:0-2674 GCA_045536615.1 Acutalibacteraceae bacterium
GTGTCAGAAATTGGTGAGCAGTGGTCGCCGCAAACTGCACCTGCAAGGCAAGCTGACATACCCATAATTCCAAGTGGTGTTGTGATGTCGAAAATGCTAGTAACAATTGGGATGAGAATACCAAATGTACCCCAAGAAGTACCGGTAGCAAAAGCGATAGCACAAGCAACTACAAAGATAATAGCGGGCAAGAAATTGTTAAGAGCACTTGCATTTTCTAATGCGCCTTGAACAAATGCATCAGAATCTAAAAGACCGGTCATATTCTTAAGTGAGGTTGCCATTGTAAGAATAAGAATAGCGGGTACCATTGCATTAAAGCCCTTTGGAATGCAAGCCATAGCGTCCTTAAAGCTGATAAGGCGGCGTGCAACAAAGTAAATAATTACAAAGATAAGCGCAATAAGACCACCCCAAGGAAGACCAACGGTAGCATCAGTATTTGAGAAAGCGTCAATAAAGCCAAGTGACTTATCATAATTTGCGGAAGCAAATACCCATTCTTCACCCATGCATCTACCAACATAGAAAAGTGCATATACACAAATACCGATTAAAACAACAATGGGTAAAACAAGGTCAATTACCTTTGCTTTTGGATTTGCTTCTTCTTCATTTTCATCAGCGGTAACAGTGCCCGAAGTAAAGAGGTCACCGTTTTCAGCATTTAATTCGTGGAGCTTCATCGGGCCGTAATCAAACTTCATAAGAACAAGGGCAATGATGAAGACAAAGGTCATAAGTGAATAGAAGTTGTAAGGAATAGCTCTTACAAACATTGCGATACCGCTTACACCGTCGGGTGCATATTCAGAAACAGCAGCAGCCCATGAGGAAATGGGAGCAATCATACAAATAGGTGCTGCGGTAGCATCGATAAGGTAAGCCAATTTTGAACGTGAAATCTTTGCCTTATCGGTAACGGGGCGCATAACTGCACCAACAGTTAAGCAGTTGAAATAGTCATCAATAAAGATTAAAACGCCAAAAATAAAGGTTGCAATTGAAGCGCCGATTTTGCCCTTAACATTTTTAGCAGCCCAACGGCCAAACGCCTGAGCGCCACCTGCTTTGTTTAAAAGGGCAACAATAACACCAAGGCATACCAAGAAGATAAAGATACCTGCAGTACCTGAAACAGCCGAAATAAGACCATCGGTAGTAACAGAGTCCAAAGTATGTATTGGTTTAAAGCCAGTTGCAAGTAAGCCGCCTGCCAAAATACCAACGAAAAGTGAAGAATAAACTTCCTTAGTGAGAAGTGCTAATCCGATAGCAATTACGGGTGGGAAAAGTGACCAAAGTGTGCCAACAGGTTCTTTAATATCGCCTGTAAAAGCGCAAAGTACACCAAAGCCCAAAACGAATGCCACGATAAGCAATTTAGGGATAATTTGCTTTGCTTTCATTTTAAATTCTCCTTAAAAAAATAAAATAAAAAAACCGTAACTGCAAACGAGCAATTACGGAAATTTAAAAAATAAATAACCGATAGCGCTCCACAAAAAGTGACAGTCAGCCCCATATTATGCAGGCAAACCAACAAAGCAGCTTGACAGAACATACTTTGTTTCGGCAATTTTCCCTTTCACACCTAAACTGTCATTTAAAACAGTGCTACTGATGAAAACTGCACCTCTATCATATAAGGTTATACTAACACACTAAAGTGTTAAAGTCAATTAAAAGTTTACAATTTGTTAAAATATTCTACAATATCTACCGCATTTTGTTCGGTTATACCCTTAACAGACACAAGCGACTGCATATCGGCATTTTTTATTTTTGTCATACTTCCAAAATGTTTTAAAAGGGCGTTTGCTTTTTTATCTCCAATTCCCTTAATATTTGTCAGTTCTCTGCCAAGCATTTTTTTGCTTTGAAGCTTTTTTTGATAGCTTATTGCAAAGCGGTGAACCTCATCTTGAATATTGGTTATAAAAGTAAACACACGCCTGTTTGATTTTATAACAATATCACCGCCTGTTGTGGCAATGGCACGTGTGCGGTGCTTACTGTCCTTAACCATACCAAAAATGGCAATGTTAAGATTATATTTTTGCAAAACGGGTAAAACCGAACCAATTTGACCCTTGGCACCGTCAAGCAAAATAAGGTCAGGCAAGGTTTTGAAACTTTCGTTTTCGCCGTTTTGATACTCGTTAAAACGGCGGTCTAAAACCTCCGCCATTGAACGATAATCATCCTGCCCCAAAAAGCCCTTAATTTTAAAGCGCTTATACCCCGCCTTATACGGCTTTGCATCTTTAAAAACAATCATACCGGCAACATTGTTATCACCCGACATATTTGAAATATCATACGCTTCAATAATTTTTGGTACTTTTTCTAAATTAAGCAATTCTTTAAGCTCATTTAAAACCGACATTTCACGGGTGGTTTTTTCGGTCTTTTCCGAAAGGTTTTGCACCGCATTTTGTTGACACATTTCTATAATGCGCTTTTGTTCACCCTGTTTGGGTACAATAATGCTTATTTTTTTGTCGGTTGTATTCCCCAACCACTTTTCAAGAAGTTCGGTTTCCTCTAATTCAAAATCAATTAAAATTCGTGACGGAATATCGGTTTTATCGGCATAAAACTGTTGTAAAAATTCGCCGTAAAATTCCGCCTTATCGGTGACATCTTCTATGAAAAAATGTTGTTTATCCCA
>JAZSNW010000149.1:0-17367 GCA_045536615.1 Acutalibacteraceae bacterium
AAACGCTTTTTCTACCCATGCGATTTAAAGGCGTTTATAAGGGGTATTTCCCCCTTGTCCGATGGCGACGGTGGTGATTTAGAAGAGCAAATTATGCTCGCTCTTCGCCTTAAAGACGGCATGAAAACCGACATTTTACCCACAAAAGCCAAAGAAAAATGTGAACTTTTTGCAAAAAAAGGTTTGGGCATTTTAAAAAACGGCAATTTTTCACTAAACGATAACGGTATGCTTTTATCCAACACCATAATTTCCGAAATTTTGGAGGAATTTTAGATAATGAGAACCCTTAAAATTCATCTTATACGCCACGGCGCAACCGACGCTAACACAAAAGGACAATACATCGGCTGTAAAACCGATATGCCCCTTTCGCCCGAGGGATTAAACGAACTTCGCACTTTAAAGGATAATGTCGATTACCCTGAAATCGACCGACTTTATTCAAGCCCCATGCTTCGTGCAAAGCAGTCGGGCGCGGTTTTATACCCCAATATGCCGATTTACCCCGTTGATAATTTAAAGGAATATGACTTTGGCGATTTCGAAGGCAAGACTGCCGAAGAATTGGATATTGACAGCCGTTTTGCCGAATGGGTGGCGGGTAAAATACCTGCCCCAAACGGTGAAAGCAACGCCGAATTTATTAAAAGGTTGTGCGTTGGGCTTTACGAGGTTGTGAACGATATGCTTGAAAACGACCTTGAAAGCGGTGCGGTAATTATGCACGGCGGTGCAATGATGATGCTGCTTGGTGCTTGCGCCGTACCCCAGCATAAGCCGGTTGAATGGACGGCCGACAGCGGTCAGGGTTATTCCCTCTTAGTAACCCCATCCCTTTACCACAAAAGCGGTATTGTTGAAGTTTATGACATAATTTAAAACAAAAAGCAGACTGAAAATTCAGTCTGCTTTTTTATTACTTATTAAGCTTTACAAAGCCATAACTTTCAAGTATTTTAAAATACTGTGCAAGGCGGGGATAAAGCGGTTCGGCCTTATCGCCAAAATGCTCTTTCACCGAAACACCTATTTCGGTTATATCACGCTTGCCGTCAATAAACGGCCACACAAAACTGCCCATTTCGTCAAGATGAATATAACTGATTTTTGGCTTTTTAAAAAGTTTTTGCGCCACCTTATTAAAAATGCCTTTGTTTTCGATTTCAAGGGTAATTACACCCTTTTCGTCGGTAGAAAATCTTTCAATTTGCCTTTGTGGCACAAAATCCAAAAGGTTTTGTTTTTGGTTGTTATTCATTTATATCAACCTTTTGTTCCGGCTTTGCGCCCTTAACACACGCCACAAAATATGCACCAATGGTAACTGCCAAAAGAACAGCACCCAAAATGATAAATAATGTGCCGTTTACATTACCGAATATCTTAATCTTGTCGCTAATGCCAAGCACGGTGAAAATTGCAAGTACAATACCAACAACACCCTCGCCCGCAACCATACCCGAGCCGAAAAGTGTACCGTTGTTGATCACTGTTTCGCGCTTATCTTCAGCCATTTTTGCCTTATCAAAGAACAAACGGATAAGACCGCCAATCATAATGCAGGTAGTTGTTTCAACGCCAAGATACATACCGATTGCGAAAGGTAAAACAGGTAATCTTAAAACTTCAACAATAACTGCAATAGCAGCACCGATGAAGATAAGGTTCCAAGGAAGATTACCGCCAACAATACCTTCAACAATGGTTTTAAGCATATTTGCCTGGGGTGCTTCAACATCAACTGTAAAGCCCTGTGTTGCGCTGCTTAAAAGGTAAAGTGTGCCGCCGATAGCCAAAGCAGATGCCGCAACACCAATAATTTCACCGATTTGCTGCTTTTTGGGTGTTGCACCTAAAAGGAAACCGGTTTTAAGGTCTTGCGAAGTGTCACCCGCAATAGCGGTAACAATACAAATAATTGCTGCAATGGCAATTGTGGTAACCATAATGTTTTCAAAACCGAATAATTTAAGAAGGGATGCAGTAATTAAAACGGTTGCAATAGTCATACCTGAAACGGGGTTATTACTGCTGCCAACAAGGCCAACCATTCGTGAAGAAACGGTTGCAAAGAAGAAACCGAAAATAACAATCATTACTGCACCGATAAGCGGAATCGGGATAATATCAATAACCCAAATTGCAAGTATTAAAATGATGATGCCCGCAATAACCACAGCCATATTCATATCACGGTCGGTTCTTAAATCGCTTGTTTGGCGCTTTTTAAAGAGTGACTGTATTGCCGAAGTAAAGGTCTTAACAATTAAGGGGATAGACTTAATCAAACTTATAAGACCACCCGCAATAAGTGCACCCGCACCGATATATTTAATGTTTTGTGACATATTGGCAACATCGTTAGCATCACCAAAAGCAGTAATAATTGGTGAAATAACCAACCAACTTAATAAACCGCCGCCAAATAAAATTGCCGAAATTTTAGGGCCGCAAATATAACCAACGCTTATAATTGCGGGGGATGTGCTGGTACCAATTTTAGCGCCAATACCCTTAAAGGTGTGGCTGATGGTTTCGGTGGCAACAGCAAAACCGCCTGTAATAAACTTAACAAGTGCAGCAAAGCCCATACCCAAAAATACGGTTTTAGCGCTTGAGCCACCCTTTTCACCCGCAAGCACAACCTCTGCACAAGCAGTTCCTTCGGGGTAAGGTAAAATGCCGTGTTCTTGCACGATAAGTGCATTGCGAAGGGGTATCATAAAGAATATACCCAAAACACCGCCTATTAAAGAAATTATTGTAATTTCAACAATGCTTGGCAATTCAGCTTGACCGCTGTTTGCCCACATAAACAAAACAGGCAATGTAAAAATTGCACCTGCTGCCAAAGATTCACCTGCCGAGCCAATGGTTTGCACCATATTTGTTTCAAGGGGTGAGTTTTTGCGTAAAATAACCTTAATTACGCCCATTGCAATAACGGCTGCGGGAATTGAAGCCGATACTGTCATACCTACTTTAAGTCCCAAATATGCGTTTGCCGCACCAAAGATTACCGATAAAAGTACACCAACAATAATTGATGTGACTGTAAGCTCTGCTGTTACCTTTTCGGCGGGAATATAAGGCTTAAATTTATTTTTGTTGTCCATATTCTCTCCATTCCTGTCGACATAAATCGACCAAAAATTTTTAGTGACCAAGTTATAATACCATAAAAAGCGGTTTAAAGCAACAAAATTATTAAAGCGCACCTAAAATTTCCAACAAAAGTTTATAGGTGCGGTCGATAGAATAAACATCTGCCTTTTCGTTAACGGTGTGAACATCACAAAGTGTTGGGCCGATTGCGATGCAGTCGATATCCGCAATTTTTGATGCAAACACCGCACATTCAAGCCCTGCGTGAATTGCTTCGCACTTTGCATCTTCATTAAATAAGCGCTTATAAACTGTTTGGTACGTATCGCGAAGAGGCGAATCTGTGCGGTATTCCCAAGGAGGATAATAACCCGAAACATAGCTTTCGGCATTAGTTTTTTCGGCAAAAGAAACCATTTCGGCCATTAGTTTTCTTAAATCGGCCTCTTTGTTACTACGAAGTGCAGAATTAAAAATAATCGCATTTTCTTCGGTTTTTAAAATACCAAGATTTAGCGAGGTTTCAACCAAATTTTCAATATCCTCGCTCATTTTTAAAATGCCGTTTGGTATAAAGCAAAGTGTGAAAATTACGGTATTTATTGATGGCTTGTCCATAACATTAAATTCACCGCTACCAACCGATAAAATATCATATTTAAAGCCGTTTTCAAAGGCAGAAATTTCTTTTTTAATCGCTTTTAAGCAAGTGTCAAATTCTTTTATAAGCTCATCTTCATTTTGGGTTAAAACAACCATTTCACAGCGGTTTGTAATGGCGTTTGCCTTGTCACCGCCGTTTATAGAAATAACATCAAAATCAACCTTTTCGGCAACTTCATTTAAAACTCGGCCCATTAAAATGTCTGCATTACAGCGGTTTTTGTTGATATCAACGCCCGAATGACCGCCAAAAAGACCGCAAAGTGTAACCTTTAAAGCGGTGCCGTTTTTCTTTTCGCGCAAAATGGGCAAGGTTATTTTAACATCAGCACCACCCGCACAGGAAACGGTCACAACACCTTCATCTTCCGAGTCGAGATTTATCATTCTTTTAGCATTTAGCTTTGACATGTCAAGTGCCGTAGCGCCAAGCATTCCGGTTTCCTCATCAGTTGTGAAAACCGCCTCAATTTCAGGGTGAGAAAATTCATCACTTTCTAAAATGCTTAAAATCATTGCAACGGCAATGCCGTTATCCGCACCAAGCGTTGTGCCTTTGGCTTTCAAAAAATCGCCATCAAGATAAAGCTCTAACCCGTCACGCAAAAAATCCATTTTACTGTCGGCAGTTTTTTGGCATACCATATCTAAATGCCCTTGTAATATTACGGGCTCGGCTTTTTCAAAACCCTTTGTGGCGGGCTTATAAACTATCACATTTTTGGCGTCGTCCACATAATATTGAAGCGAATGTTTTTTTGCAAAATCTACACAATAATCGGCTATTTTTTGCATATCACCCGACCCGTGCGGAATTTTTGAAATTTCACCAAAATAATGAAAAACGCGTTTGCTAAAAAGATTTTTTAAAGTTTGCATAAATTTTCAGTTTCTCCAAAGATTTAATAGTCGTAAAATATAATACCATTTTTAAAGGGATTTTTCAAGATTTATAACACACCTCTTATATGTATTTAACCAAACCTTAAATTTGAAGCAATTTAAATCTTAACCCCCTAAAACAACTTAGGGGGTGTATTTGTCGATTTTTTTAATATATTTTTTATAACCTTAACGCACACCACAATTTTTATAAGGGCTGCGACAAAATAAATAAAATAAGAAAAACCGTCTAACCGCGAAAAAAGGTTGCCGAAGGTTACGGTACTTATTGCCGAGCCGTAAGGGTATAAAAGCTTACCCGAAAAGGTTGTGCCGAAAAGCAAAATTGAATTAAAAATTGTGATGAGCAAAAACAAATTGCCAACCAAGACACCGCAAAAGGTCGATTTATTAGATACCTTAATTTGCTTTGCATAAAGTGCCAAAACCGAAATTGGCAAAGTGACCGATTTTATATACATAACGCTTTGTAAAAAAAGGTTTTTTATATTTGGAAAACTGTAAATATAAATATTTTCAAAATTAAAATCCTTAAAAGTGGCAACGAAAAAGAAAATAATAAGCCCGCCGCACAAAAGCCCCGCAATAAGCGAAAAATTCAAAATTTCGTTTTGTTTTTTAAAGCAAAAATATAAAAGCGGAATTAAAAAAATCATTAGAATAAAAATGTTTTGCGTTTTGGTTAAAAGATTTTTTGAAATGAAATTTAAAAAGGTTATAAAAGTATTGCCCGCTGTGTAAAGGGCGATTAAAATTACAGGATATTTTAAAAAATCAAACCTTAACACCGCATAAAACACCAAAAGCGACAATAAAAACGAAATTAAAAATCCCAAAAATGTCAGCTTATTTGCATTTTTAAGGGGTAAATTTATAATACTTTCGCCTAAAACAAAAAGGGTTGAAAGCATTACAAAATGAAGCGAAAAGGGTTTAATATTTTTCAAAATAATACCCCGTTTCATTGGTTTTTATGGTGGGCAAGGTTGGGCTTAACTGTTCGTAAATTTCAAAAAGGCGGTTTTTAATGTCTTTGTTTTGCTGTTTTTGTGCATCAAACAAAGACATTAAATCATACCCAACGCTAACCGAAGAAATCGGCTCGCTATTTAAAAGCTCGGCCGCATTTTCGGTTTTTAAAAACCGAATTGAAAGGGTAATATCCTTTTCCTCTTTACAATACCGCATAATGCCCCCAAGCTTTTGTTGGCTTATACCTTTACCAACTGCAACCACACCGCAATGCGAAAGCAAAAGTGGCTGGGTTGTTTGTTTTTTAACTTCTTCTATCGCTTTTATAAGGGTGCGCCCCTGCCCTGTTAAAACAAGTCGCTCTTGCCCGTCAATTTCGGTGTTAACCACAACCGCTTCAAACGAAACGGTATAAAGCGCTTTGTCGTAATCAATACCAATAGCGGTGACTAAATATTCTTGGGGTTTATCACCACAACCGCAAAGAAAAACTAAAAACAAAAGCATAACTATTATTTTTTTCATTTTTTGTCCCGCCTTATAAGATTTTTGTTAAAAAACGGGCGGGTTTTCATATACTGCCACGGCACCCGCCACACGCTGTCTTTAAGCGACTGAAAATCGGTGCGATTTAATGACAACACCGCATTTTCACCATAAGAATTTAGCGACACGACATACATTAAAAGCATTATTGTGCCAAAGAAAAGACCGTAAAGCCCCAAAAATGCCGACAAAATTAAAAAAATCAGCCGTAAAAAGAAAACCGCCGCGCGTAGTCGGGGCAGCATTAGCCCCGCAATGCCCGACAGGGCGACAATTATTAAGGTTGGTGCACTTATGATTTTGGCCTCTACCGCCGCTTGTCCCACAACAAGACCGCCGACAATGCTTAAAGCAGGACCAATGTTTTGGGGCATTCTAACCCCTGTTTCCTTTAAAATTTCAAAAATTAAAATCATCCCCACAGTTTCGCCAACTATTGAAAATGGCACCGCCGAGCGAAGCGTCATAACCGTTATTAAAAAGCTTGTGGGCAAAAATTCGGGGTGGAGGGTGGTTATTGCCACGAAAAGTGCAGGTAAAATAATGCTTAAACCAAAGCAAAAATACCGCATTATTCTGCCAAGCGTTCCCATCCAAAAGGTTTGGTAATAATCTTCATCCGACTGAAAATTTTCCGAAAATAAATATGGTATTGTTGCAACCATAGGTGTGCCATCTACAAAAATGGCAATTCTCCCCTCCAAAAGTCTGGCGGCAACCACATCGGGCCGTTCGGTCAGTCCGCTTGTTTTGAAAATCGAAAACGGATGAGGCGAAATTTGTTCGGTAATATAATTTGTGTCTAAAACCCCGTCAATATCTATTTTTTCAATTCTTTCTTTCAACTTTTTTAAAGTTTTTTGGTTTATAAGTGTCCCCAAATAACAAATAAACACCCTTGTGCCCGACCGTCTGCCCACGGTTGTTAATTCAATGCACAAATCGGGTGTTTGCAATTTTCTTCTAAGCATTGCAAGGTTTAAAAGCCCCGCTTCTTCAAACCCCTCACGCGGGCCTTGTAAAATACGCTCGTTTTCGGGCTCGGATATACCCCTTGTTTTAAACCCTTTTACATCAATCATAAGGGCGATTTTACTTTTGTTTATAAGCAAAAGTGCTTCACCGTATAAAATGCCTTGCATTATTTTTGAAAATTCGTTTTGCGGTTTTACATCACGGGCAAAAAGCAACTGCCTTTCGATATATTCCGCCAAATTTTTGCAGTCGTTTTCGGCCTGCACTTCAATAAGCGGTTCAATTACCGCTTCGTTAAGTTGGATAGAATCTACCATACCGTCAATGTAAATTAGTGCAGCGTCAATTGGGGTTGAATTTCGTGCCGAAATTCGTTTAACCTTAAAAGTTATGTCATTTTTGAAAATTTCCTTAAAAGCGGCAATGTCGTTTTCTAAAATACCGCTAATATAAATATTGTTATAATCTGCAACTTGCCCTGCCAAAAAATCACCTCGTTGTGAATATTATGGCTGAATTTTTTTAATAAATACATAAATAAAAAAGCGGTGGAAAACCACCGCCTTTTATCAATAAACATATTCGCCTATGCCTTTATGTTGGCAATATTCTTCATAACACATCCCAAGTGAATTCATTTCCTTGGCAATGTTAATGCCGACAAAGCGCCAATGCCACGGCTCGTAAATAATGCCGCCTGTTATATCCATTTTTTCCTTTTCATATCGCATTATAAAGCCGTAATTTTCAGCGTTTTCTTTAAGCCACTTAAACGCCTTTGTGTTTTCAAAAGATTCATTTGTGGTGTTAAAGTCAACCGCTAAACCTGTGTGGTGCTCGCTTGTGCCCGGTATAGCCACGCGTGAGGCAGCTGTTTTATAGGCGTTTTCATCAGAATAGCCCTTGTCCTTCCACTTTTTAACCTGTGCATCGAAAAGTGTTTTTTGTGTGCCGTAATCACGCCAAGCCGAAATTATACCAATTTCTTTTACGCCAATTTCAGCACGACAATCATCTATCATCGCCTTTAAATAAGGCCAAATATCCGCATCAATTTTGCGGTAAACCTCATCCTGAGAAAACCATTTATACTCGCTTGGGAAAACTATTATATTTTCTTTATAGTTGTGATTACTTGGTAACGGATTTTTAATATTTACCAAAATAGTTTTTGTGAAATTTGCATCACCTTGAAAAGTGCCAATTTGTACGGGGTCAGAGGTAGTGGGAAGCGGTTTTTTGCTTTCAGTATCGCTTGAAGCATTGTCGCTTGATGTGTTGATTTGTGACTGTGTTTGATTGGGGGCAGAGTTAGAATTTATGGCGGAAGAATTATCACCGTTATCACCAATACCCGTACCAACAACCCAAACTATCAGCCCGATAGCCGAAATAAGCACAATGCTTACGATACCCAAAAACAAATTGCGGCGCAAAATTGCCTTTTGGCGTTTAGATTTTCTTGCCATTTTATCACCTATTCATCTAATTTTAATACCGCCATAAATGCCTCTTGCGGAACTTCAACATTACCTAAACGGCGCATACGCTTTTTACCCTCTTTTTGCTTTTCAAGAAGTTTTTTCTTTCGGGTAATATCACCGCCATAACATTTTGCAAGCACGTCTTTTCGCATTGCTTTAACAGTTTCGCGGGCGATAACCTTGCCCGAAACGGCAACCTGAACAGGCACTTCAAAAAGTTGGCGTGGAATAAATTCCTTTAACTTTTCGGCAATTTTACGGGCACGGGTATAGGCATTGTCGCTGTGAACTATAAATGAAAGCGCATCAACATTATCACCCGCAAGTAAAACATCCAGTTTTACAAGTTTCGACTTTTCATAACCCTTCATTTCATAGTCATAACTTGCATAACCCTTTGTGCGCGATTTTAAAGCGTCGAAAAAGTCGTAAACAATTTCGCCCATTGGCATTATATAATGTATATCAACACGGTCGCCCATATATTTCATATCGGTATAAACACCGCGGCGTTCTTCACAAAGTTGCATTATTGTGCCAACATAACCGCTTGGTGAATAGATGTGCACGTCCGCCACCGGTTCAAGTGCGTCCACAATAATTGCGGGGTCGGGGTAGTTTGTGGGATTGTCCACCGTTATGGTTTCCCCCGTTGACAAAGTAAATCTATATTCAACGCTGGGTGCGGTGGTAACAAGGTCAAGATTATATTCTCGTTCTAACCTTTCTTGAATAATTTCCATGTGCAAAAGTCCCAAAAATCCGCAACGAAAACCAAAGCCCAATGCGTTTGAAGATTCGGGCTCGAACATAAGGGATGCATCATTAAGCTGTAACTTATCCAAGGCATCTCTTAAATCGGGGTATTTTGCGCCGTCGGCGGGGTAAATACCGCAGAAAACAACGGGGTTTACCTTGCGGTAGCCGTCAAGCGCTTTTTCGGTTGGGTTTTCAGCAAGGGTTATTGTGTCACCCACACGCGCTTCGCTAACTGTTTTAATTGACGCGGCAAGATAACCAACTTCGCCCGCTTCCAAAACATCGCAAGGTGTGAGTGCGGTTGCACTTTTTCTGCCAAGTTCAACTATTGAAAATTCGGCGCCTGTTGCCATCATTTTAATAACATCGCCGCTTTTAATTTTACCGCTAACCACACGGAAATATACAATAACACCCTTGTATGAATCATAATAAGAGTCAAAAATAAGTGCCGAAAGGGGTGCGTTTCTATCACCCTTTGGCGCGGGGATTTCGGTAACAATTTTTTCCAAAACCTCTTCAATATTTATGCCCGTTTTAGCAGAAATTAAGGGCGCATTGTCAGCAGGGATGCCGATAATATCTTCAATTTCGGCTTTAACCCTGTCCGGCTCGGCAGAGGGCAAGTCGATTTTATTTATAACCGGCAAAATTTCAAGCCCGTGGTCAACCGCCAAATAGGTGTTTGCCAAGGTTTGCGCTTCAATGCCCTGACTTGCATCAACGATTAACACCGCACCCTCGCAAGCCGCAAGTGAACGTGAAACCTCATAATTAAAGTCCACATGGCCGGGGGTGTCGATTAAATTAAGCTCGTACTTTTCGCCGTCGGCGGCATTATAATAAAGGGTAACCGCGTGCGCCTTAATGGTGATGCCGCGTTCCCTTTCTAAATCCATACTGTCAAGAATTTGTTCTTCCATATCGCGACTTGCAACCGATTCGGTATGCTCTAAAAGTCGGTCAGCCAAGGTGGATTTACCGTGGTCGATATGGGCAACAATGCAAAAATTTCTAATTTTGTCAAGCGGAAATGACACTTTCATTTCTCCTTATTAAGTAATTTATAGTATTGTAACATAAAAATTTGAAATTTACAATTTATTTCTTTTATATTTCTTGACATTATATATATAAAGTGATAAAATGTTAGTAATCTTTAAAGCGGTGCTGTGACACCGGCAAGGTTGAAATTTAAAAATAAAACGGCATAGGGGCTTTCTATGTCATTATATTTATGCATTTCGGTCTTGCCCTTGGGCAAGCTTTTTTTATATCTTAAAACAGGCGGTGGCAAAAATGACAATTAAAAACGCAATGGTTTATGAAAATAAAAAATTCGTTTGTAAAACTGTTTCTATTCCATCTGGTGCTATTGCCCCTTCATTTAATAATTTATTTATTTTACCGGCTTTTTGTGATGTACATGTACATTTGCGTGAGCCGGGTTTTTCATATAAAGAGACAATTAAAAGCGGCACCTTGGCGGCGGCACACGGCGGTTTTTCGGATGTGTGCAGTATGCCAAACCTAAACCCCGTGCCCGACAGCAAGGGAAATTTGCAAAAACAGCTTGATATTATAAAGAGCGATGCTGTTATAAATGTTCACCCTTATGCCGCAATTACGGTGGGGCAAAAGGGCGAAGAATTAACACCGTTTGATGATTTGAAACACGCCTTTGCTTTTTCGGATGACGGACGGGGTGTGCAGTCAAGGGAACTTATGAAAGCGGCAATGCAAAAAGCCAAAGAACTTGACAAAATAATCGTTGCCCATTGCGAAGAAAATTCGCTTCTTCGTGGGGGATATATTCACGACGGTGAATATGCTAAAACCCACGGCCACCGCGGCATTTGCAGCGAAAGTGAATGGCTGCCCATAAAACGCGATTTAGAGCTTGTGAAAGAAATCGGCTGTAAATATCATGTCTGCCACATTTCCACAAAGGAAAGTGTTGAACTAATAAGAAAAGCCAAGGCCGAAGGTCTTGATGTAACCTGCGAAACCGCACCGCATTACCTTGTTTTTAATGATATGGATTTACAGGAAGACGGCAGGTGGAAAATGAACCCACCAATTAGAAGCGAAGCCGACCGCCTTGCTTTGATAGAGGGTATAAAAGACGGCACTATTGATATGATAGCGACCGACCACGCACCCCACAGCAATGAAGAAAAATCGAAAGGTCTTGAAAACAGTGCTTTTGGTGTGGTGGGAATTGAAACCTCATTCCCCGTTATGTATACTCACCTTGTGAAAACGGGAATAATCACATTAGAAAAACTAATTGAAATTATGGCTATAAACCCAAGAAAGCGCTTTGGTATTAAAGAAAGTGGTTTCACAATTTGGGATTTAGATAAAAAATTCACAGTAACCCCGTCGGAATTTATATCGCATGGATTAGCAACGCCCTTTAAGGATTGCGAGCTTTTCGGCGAATGTATTATGACGGTTGTAAACGACAAAATTGCCTATTTGAAAGAGAATTTGGGGGAATAATTTATGGCAAAGAGAACAGACATTAAAAAGGTTTTAATTATTGGCTCGGGCCCGATTGTTATCGGACAAGCAGCCGAATTTGACTATGCCGGCACACAGGCCTGCCTTGCTTTAAAGGAGGAGGGTTATGAGGTTGTGCTTTGCAACTCGAACCCGGCAACCATTATGACCGACACCACCATTGCCGACAAGGTTTATATGGAACCCTTGACACTTGAATTTGTAGCAAAGGTTATCCGTTATGAACGCCCCGATGCCATTGTTCCCGGTATTGGCGGACAAACAGGTCTTAACCTTGCTATGCAACTTGAAGAAAAGGGCATTTTAAAGGAATGCGGCGTTGAACTTTTGGGCACAAGCAGTGAAAGTATTCAGCGTGCCGAAGACCGCGAAATGTTTAAAGAGCTTTGCCAATCTATTGGCGAGCCGACAATTCCGTCTGAAATTACCTATAACCTTGATGATGCAAAGCGTGCGGCTGCTGAAATCGGCTACCCAGTTGTATTGCGCCCTGCTTTCACCTTAGGCGGTACAGGTGGCGGCTTTGCTTATAACGAAGAAGAACTTGTTGAAATTGGTCTTAACGCATTTAAGTTATCCCCCGTTCATCAGGTTTTAATTGAAAAAAGTGTTAAGGGATACAAAGAAATTGAATTTGAAGTTATGCGCGACGGTAAAGACAACGCCATCACCATTTGCGGTATGGAAAATATTGACCCCGTTGGCGTTCATACAGGTGACTCTATCGTTGTTGTCTCCATTATGACCTTAAACGACCACGACCTTAAAATGCTTAACGACAGCGCAATTAAACTTATTCGTGAGCTTAAAATTGAAGGCGGATGTAATGTTCAGTTTGCTTTAAACCCCAACAGTTCAGAATATTACCTTATCGAAGTTAACCCCCGTGTTTCACGCTCGTCCGCACTTGCATCAAAGGCGAGTGGTTACCCCATTGCGCGTGTTACTGCGAAAATTGCGGTTGGTATGACATTGGAAGAAATTAAAATCGCCAACACCAATGCATCTTTCGAACCACAACTTGACTATGTAATTGCAAAATTGCCCCGTTTCCCCTTTGATAAGTTTACAGCTGCTTCAAACTCACTTGGTACACAAATGAAAGCCACAGGTGAAGTTATGGGCATTGGCTCTACTTTGGAAGAATCACTTTTAAAGGGCACACGCTCACTTGAAATTGGTGTTAACCACCTTTACCACCACAAGTTTGACAATATGAGCGATAATGAGTTGCGTGAATATATCAGCGAATTCCGTGATGACAACCTTTTCGCTATTGCCGAGCTTTTGTATAGAGGTGCAACTGTTGAAGAAATTCACGAAATCACCAAAATTACTGCATTCTTCCTCGAAGCAATTAAGCGCATTATTGATATGGAACGCACCCTTAAAGACAACAAATTTGACCTTAAAGTGCTTGAAAGTGCAAAGAAAATGGGCTTTTCGGACAAGTATGTTGCTCGTTTATGGGAATGCGGTGAAATTGAAGTTTACAACTTCCGCAAAGAAAACAAACTTACCCCCGTTTTCCGTATGGTTGACACCTGTCACACAGGGGCATATATTCCTTATTTCTATTCATCCTACACTGGTGAAAACGCATCAGTTTTAACAAATAAAAAGAAGATTGTGGTATTGGGCGCAGGTCCTATCCGTATAGGTCAGGGTGTTGAATTTGACTATTCAACCGTTCACGCTGTTACCACCATTAAAAATTCGGGTTATGAAGCAATTATCATAAACAACAACCCCGAAACCGTTTCGACCGACTATACCACAGCCGATAAACTTTATTTTGAACCTTTAACACCCGAAGATGTTATGAACATTATCGATTTTGAACAACCCGACGGTGTAATTGCATCCCTTGGCGGTCAAACCGCCATTAACTTGGCCGAACCACTTCGTGACAGGGGTGTTAAAATTATCGGTACCGACTGTGACGCTATTGAACGCGCCGAAAACCGCGACAGTTTTGAGAAAATTCTCAAAGAACTTGACATTCCACAACCCAAAGGTCGCGCAGTTACCAAAATTGAAGACGGCATAAAAGCCGCAGCCGAAATTGGTTATCCCGTGCTTGTTCGCCCCTCTTTCGTGTTGGGTGGCCGTGCAATGCAAATTGTTGCCGATGAAGAACAACTTCGCAAATACCTTAAAACTGCGGTTGAAATTGATGAAGACCGTCCCGTTTTGGTTGACAAATATATCCAAGGTAAAGAAGTTGAAGTTGACGCTATTTGCGACGGCAGGGATGTATTTATCCCCGGTATTATGGAACTTGTTGAACGCACAGGTATCCACAGCGGTGACTCGATAAGCGTATACCCCGCATTCAGCATTTCAAACAAGGTTAAAGGCATTATTTTACAATATGCTAAAAAACTGGGTCTTGGAATTGGCATTGTTGGTCTTTACAATATTCAGTTTATTGTTGATGAAAACGAAAATGTTTACATTATCGAAGTAAACCCCCGTTCATCCCGTACTGTGCCTTTCCTTTCAAAAGCCACAGGTTACTCACTTGCAGACATTGCAACCGAAGTTATTTTGGGCAAAACCTTGAAAGAGCAAGGCATTTTCGACCTTTACCCCGAAGAAAAGAACCGTTGGTATGTTAAAGTTCCTGTGTTCTCGTTTAATAAAATTCGCGGTCTTGATGCTTATTTGTCACCCGAAATGAAGTCGACCGGTGAAGCCATTGGTTATGACGACAAATTAAACCGCGCACTTTCAAAGGCATTGCAGGCAAGCGGTATGAAGGTGCAAAATTATGGTACAGTATTTGTTACCATTGCCGATAAAGACAAAGAAGAAGCATTACCCCTTGTTCGCCGTTTTTATAACCTTGGCTTTAACATTGAAGCCACAAGCGGTACTGCAAAATTCCTTAAAGAAAACGGCATAAACACCCGCATTTTGAAAAAAATAAGTGAAGATGCAGACGAAATTCGCGAAGCGCTTCGCCAAGGTCACATTGCTTATGTAATTAACACAAGCGATATTGCTGCCCGCGGTCAAGCAAACGATGGTCACCAAATTCGTTCCTTTGCAACCGAAAATAATGTCACCATCTTTACCGCACTTGACACCGTTCGTGTGCTTTTGGATGTTTTGGAAGAAACAACCCTTACAATTTCTACTATTGATGCATAGGAGATAAAACACTATGACACAAGGAATTTATAAAATTCTTTACAACTTTGCATTGACCGACACAGTTTATAGTATGGTGCTTGAGGGCGACACTTCCGCCCTTATTGCCCCCGGTCAATTTGTAAACATTAAGCTTGACGGCAAGTTTTTGCGCCGACCCATTTCGGTTTGTGATTACAGCGATAAAACCATTACCATAATTTACAAGGTGGTGGGTGAAGGCACTGCCCAAATGTCAAAAATGAAGGCGGGCGAAACGCTTGATGTTTTAGTGGGTCTTGGCAACGGATTTAACCCCGAAAAAGCGGGTCAAAAGCCACTTTTAATTGGCGGTGGTGTAGGTATTCCCCCGCTTTACAACCTTTGCAAAGAGCTTTTAAAAATGGGCAAAAAGCCCACCGTTATTTTGGGCTTTAACACAAAAAGCGAAATTTTTTACGACAAAGCATTTAAAGAACTTGGCGCCGATGTAATTGTAACCACAGTTGACGGAAGCGAAGGTGTAAAGGGCTTTGTTACCGACGCTTTCCCCAGTGATTATGACTATTTCTTCACCTGTGGACCAATGCCAATGTTTAAGGCCATTGAAAAGGTGGCAAAAACAAGCGGTCAGTACAGCTTTGAAGAGCGTATGGGCTGCGGCTTTGGTGCTTGTATGGGTTGCAGCTGCAAAACAAAATACGGCAACAAACGAATTTGCAAGGACGGCCCCGTTCTTTATAGGGAGGAAATTATATGGTAAGCACAAAGGTTAATTTATGCGGTATCGAGCTTGATAACCCAATTATCCCCGCAAGCGGCACCTTTGGTTTTGGTTATGAATTTGCCGACCTTTACGATATAAACCGACTTGGCACATTTTCCTTTAAAGGCACCACCCGTGATGAGCGTTTTGGCAACCCCACACCACGAATTGCCGAATGTGAAAGCGGTATGCTTAATTCAGTCGGCCTTCAAAACCCTGGTGTTGAAAAGGTAATTTCAACCGAACTTCCAAAACTTCGGGAATGCTTTAACAAAAAGGTTATGACAAATATAAGCGGTTTTTCGATTGAAGATTATGCCTATACCTGTGAAAAATTAAATGCCGAGGACCAAATTGGTTGGTTTGAAGTTAATATTTCTTGCCCCAATGTTCACGGTGGCGGTTTGGCTTTTGGTACAAACGCAAAAAATGCAGCTGAAGTAACAAAAGCGGTTAAAAAGGTCACCACAAAACCCGTTTTCATAAAGTTATCCCCAAATGTTACCGACATTACCGAAATTGCAAAGGCGTGTGAAGATGCCGGCGCTGACGGTTTGTCGCTTATTAACACACTTTTGGGTATGCGAATTGATTTAAAAACCAAAAAACCAATTTTGGCAAACAAAATGGGTGGTTTTTCAGGCCCCGCAATTAAGCCGGTGGCACTTCGCATGGTTTATCAGGTTTATGAAGCTGTAAATATACCGATTATTGGTATGGGGGGAGTATCTTGTTGTGAAGATGTTATTGAGATGATGCTTGCCGGTGCAACTGCAGTGCAGATAGGTGCAGCAAACCTTGTTGATCCATATATTTGCAGGGATATCATAATCAAGCTTCCTGAAGTTATGCAAAAATATAATATAACAAAATTATCAGATATAATAGGAGGAGCACACTAATGGGTAAAGATGTAATTATTGCATGTGATTTTGATTCTAAAGAAAAGGTTTTAAACTTTCTTGATCTTTTTACAGATGTAAAACCATTTGTGAAAATAGGTATGGAACTTTATTATGCCGAGGGTAATGATATTGTTCGTGAAATAAAACAAAGAGGACACAAGATTTTTCTTGATCTTAAATTATGCGATATTCCAAACACTGTTAAAAAATCAATGACAGTTTTGGCGTCCCTTGGCGTAGATATGTGTAATTTGCACGCTTTTGGTACCAAGGCAATGATGGAGGCTGCAATCGAAGGATTAGAAATTGGTTCAAAAGGTAAAAGACCGATTTTAATTGCTGTAACTCAACTTACATCTACAAGTGAAGAAAGAATGAAAAACGACCTTTTGATTGATAAAAACATAGTTGATGTTTGTGTTCACTATGCAAAATGCGCAAAAGAAAGTGGTCTTGATGGTGTTGTGTGCTCTCCACTTGAAGCCGGAGTTATCAAAGAAAACTGTGGCAAAGAATTTTTCACAGTTACACCCGGTATCAGATTTGCAGATGGTGATGTAGGAGATCAGGTCAGAATTACAACACCTGAAAAAGCCAAAGAAATCGGTTCTGATTATATTGTTGT
>JAZSNW010000041.1:0-5248 GCA_045536615.1 Acutalibacteraceae bacterium
CGAAATTCCTGCCGACCATATTTATATGGGTGCCAGAAAGGATAAAATTCAGGTTGATATTTTATTTGACGATGCGCTTCACAATATTATAAATTCAAGCGCAACTTATCCAATTTTAATGCGCCGTCCTTGGAACCAAGAAGCAACGGGCATTATGGCGGTTAATAATTATGACGAATTTTTAAAGCTTGTTGAAGTTATTGCCGACAGTTACAGTACCAAAAAAGAATTTTTAAATTTTGAAGAGCCCAGCATTGTTGTGCTTGTTGGCCCATCGGGCAGCGGTAAAAGTAAAATTGCCCGTCGCGTGCTTCAAAAAACCGACCGTTTTGAAAAACTGATGAGTTTTACTACCAATGACCCAACCGCAGTTGAAACAAATGAATGGTATAATTATGTAACAGTTGACACCTTCCGCAGTATGTGTGAAAGCGGGGAAATGTTCCAGTCAACAATGTATGCAGGGCACGGCTACGGCTCACGCAAGGCGGACATTGAAGAAATTTTAAAGCGTGGCAAACATGTGCTGACAACAATGGATATAAGCGGTGCAATGTCGCTTAAAACTCATTTTAAAAATGTTGTGACCATTTATATCAAGCGTGATAAAAAAGCACTTATGTCAAATATTTTAAACAAAAATTCTTCGGTAGAGGATAAGGTAAACCGACTTATCGGCATTGAATCCGAAAAGAAAAACGCCGATATTTGCGACTTTGTAATTGAATTTGACAGTTATGACGGTGCAGAAGAACAACTTTGCGAAATTCTTAAAATCTGTAAGGAGGAGCATTTATGAAACAGGTGATATGTTTTTTCTTTGATTGGGGAGCCGATACATGTCTGTGGAATGATGATGGCGCATTAGATTATGATAAATTTAATCTTTCTGAAGATTTAAAAAATACCCTTATAAACATGGCGGAGGAATATCAGACCGCGCTTAATTGGGATTACCCACCTGATCCGTCACCTTGGACGGCAGAGCAAAAGGAAGATTTTATGAATCGTTCAAAAATTGTTTATCAGCAGATAGTAAACGAACTTGGCGAAAAATTTGAAGTGCTGTTTCAGTTTAAGATTTACGAATAATTAATACCCCGACAGAGCTTACTGTCGGGGTATTGTCTATTTCAGCTTAAATTCTAACAAAACTGGGTTATGGTCGGAATATTTAAAGTCGGTTTTAATGTTTTCTACCTTTAGCGCCTCAACATTTTCACTCGCCAAAAATCCGTCGACAATAATGGTGAAATTGCCTTCTTTATAAGGTATATCGCAGTTTCGGCAGGTGGGGGTTAATTCGCCTTCATAATTTATACAACGGCTTATGCAACTGGGCAAAAGGTCTTTGGGGAAGGGTTGTGCCCAACCAAAATCGACCTGTGCGCCACCGTTTAATTTTTGGGTGGAATCACCCGTGAAATCGTGGTTAAAGTCACCGCCGCAAACTGCATAATTGCCTTTTTCATACTCTTTTTTCATATCTTCAAAAAGCATTGTCATTTGGGCAGTTCTAATTTCATCACTTCCGCCATACGCCGAAAGGTGAACATTAAAAAGCACAAGCTCTTTGCCGTTTTCGGTGGGTATGCGGGAAACGGAATAGCACCTGTCAAGGTCTAAAAACTTTGAAAAACTTTGTGAAATTGGTAAACTTCGCCTTAAAGATGATGAAATATTATATTTTGAAAGGGTTAAAACACCGCTTTTTGAAGCACCGTGCGGTTGGGTAAACGGGTACATTAAAAAGGCCGAATTATAGTTTACAGCAAAGGCGCTGCTGTATGTATTAAAGCGGTTTTCAAGCATTTCGCGTTGGTTTGTGTGATAACTTCGGGTTGAATCAAAATCGACCTCTTGAAAAAGGATAAAATCGGGGTTATAACCCTCAACCTTTTTAGCGGCGGTGTTGATGCAGTTTATAACGCTTTCTTTACTTTCGGCCCAAGACTGTGTGCCACCGTCCATAAAAAATGTAAAATCGTCGGTATAAGCGCCAAAACCAATGTTTTGAATAACGGCGGTATAGGTTTTACCAATTTGAACTTTTTCGGCATTTTCGGTGTTTTTTGGGGTGATTTTTTGATTATCGGGGATGCGGGAATAACTAAAAATCACATACCCAAGATATCCCGCAACAATTATAACGATAACAAGAAAAACTGAAAGAGTTGCTTTTAAAATTTTCTTTTTCATATTTTCACCTTGCTTTGAAACTTTATAGTTTAAGTTTAGCATAAATAGTTTAATATATAAAGTATTTTTTTATTTACAACCGCGACTTTTGTTGATATAATAGATTGAATAGTTATGTAACGAGGTGGATTATGGATTATTTTGTGAATCCCGCTTGTTTTTCGGCGGCGTTTGCGGTGCCTGTAGATGTTGCGGACAAGTATTTAAAACTTGCAAAGGGTGAGCATATTAAAGTTTTGCTTTTTATGCTTCGTAATACGGCATCACCTTTAAGCGAAGAAATTATTGCTGAAAATTTGGGACTTACGGTTTTTGAAGTAAATGAGGCATTACTTTTTTGGGCAAATGTTGGTATTTTAAATTCAACAAAAACTAATAATTCGGCCGAAGAAGATAAGAAAGTTTATGCAAAAGTAATTAAACCCACCCGTGAAGATGTTGCAATGCGTGGTAGTGAAGACCCGAAAATTAAGTGGCTTTTAAATCAAGCGCAGGTGGTTTTTGGGCGAAATTTAAAATTTAGTGAAACCCAAACACTTGTCTGGCTTTATGACGATTTGGGTCTTGATATTGATTTACTTTTTTTAATTATAAATCACGCTAACAATGCTGGAAAACTTAAAATTTCGTATATTCAGTCCTTGGCGGTTGAATGGCTCGAAAAGGGAATAGACACTGTTGCCGCCGCTGATGAAGAACTTAAAAATTTGGCCGAAAACGAACTTGCGTGGTCGGTCGTAAGGTCGGCGTTTGGGCTACCTCTAAGAAAACCCACCAAAAAGGAAAAAGAACTTTCGGTTTTGTGGGTTAACGAGTGGAAACTTTCAAAAGAAATTTTAACGGCAGCTTATGATATTTGTGTTGACGCAAAGGGAAGTTTGATTTTTTCATACGTTGCAAAAATTCTTGAAGATTGGCACAAAAATGGGTATAAAAACACCGAAAAAGTTAAAAAAGAGCAAAAACACGGTGCAGCTTATGACCTTGATTTGTTTGAAAAAATGATAAATTCAAAGGAATGAAATAAATGTTAACCAAAGAGCTTACATACCAAAAAGCGTTTGAAATTAAAAATAATGCTTTAAAACAAAAAAATGCAAAGCGCGAATTTCTTTTAAAAGCACTTTATGCTGAAAATAAACGCCTTTTGGAAATTGACCTTGAAATGTCATCTATTGGTGCACAACTTGCATTGACTGCACTTTCAGGCGATGGTGAAAAAATTAATCTTTTAAATAAAAAATCTAACGCCTTGGCCTTAGAAAAAAGCGTTATTCTTAAAAAAGCGGGGATAGGTGACAACGCTTACGATTGCCCCGTTTGTCAAGACAGCGGATATGTTGGCGGTAAAATTTGCGACTGTGTTAAAAAAATTGCTGCAAAGGTTATTTTGGAAGACTTAAACCGCCAAATGCCTTTGGACGAATGCACATTTGAAAATTTTGACCTTAATTATTACAGCAAGGATGGGGAAAACCCCAGAAAGCGTATGACCTCTATTTTAAAGCTTTGCAAGGAATATGTTAACGACTTCACCCCCGAAAAAGCTGAAAATCTTTTGTTTATGGGAAGCCCCGGTCTTGGTAAAACCCACCTTACATTAGCCATTGTGTCAGGCATTGTGGAAAAGGGCTTTATGGCATTTTACGGCCCTGCCGAAAATCTTTTCACACTTGTTTCAAGCGAACGTTTTTCGGGCGAAAACAAGGGCAGTTATGAAGCAATGCTTCAGTGTGATTTATTGGTAATTGACGATTTGGGGACCGAACTTTCAACCGAATTTTCAAAATCGGTTTTTTATAATCTTTTAAACAGTCGTTTGCTTTCTAAAAAGCCGACTATTATAAACACAAACCTTACAATGAAAGAAATTGCCGACCGTTATGGCGAACGCATTGCTTCGCGTTTAATCGGTAATTTTAATGCTAACAAATTTTTGGGACAAGATGTAAGACAACAAAAATTTTTAGCGGCACACTAATGATATAGAGGGATTTAATTGCAAATTAAAAGATATTTTGCCGGCAGTTATGATGTTGCCGTTATAGGCGGCGGTCACGCCGGTATAGAAGCGGCTTTGGCACCCGCCCGACTTGGATGCCAAACCATAATGTTTACAATTACAGCCGACTGGATTGGCAATATGCCTTGTAATCCGTCAATTGGCGGTACTGCAAAGGGTCACTTGGTGCGTGAAATTGACGCTTTGGGTGGCGAAATGGGCAAGGCGGCTGATAAAAATACACTTCAAAGCCGTATGCTTAATTTGGGCAAAGGACCTGCGGTGCATTCTTTAAGGGCACAAATTGACCGCCGCGCATACAGCGAATGTATGAAACATACGGTGGAATTGCAACCAAATTTGGACGTTAAGCAATGCGAAATTGTGGAAATTGAAAAATGTGATGACGGTTGGCACTGCATTTCAAATTTGGGTGCTGAATTTATTGCAAAAACTGTTATTTTGGCAACAGGTACATTTTTGGGCGGCCGAATTTTTGTTGGCGAAGTTAATTTTGAAAGCGGACCCGATGGGGCTTTTCCGTCTAACAAATTGTCTGAATGTTTAAAACAAATTGGTGTGCCTTTGCGCCGATTTAAAACCGGCACCCCTGCCAGAGTTATGCGTGACAGTATTGATTTTTCAGTATTAGAGGTGCAGGAGGGCGACGAAAAGATAGTTCCTTTTAGTTATCAAACCAAGGAATTACCTCAAAACAAGGTGGTTTGCCATATTGGTTATACCAATGACAAAACCAAAGAGGTTATTTTGGAAAATATCAACCGTTCACCGCTTTATTCGGGTGTTATTGAGGGTGTTGGCCCCCGCTATTGCCCAAGTTTAGAGGATAAAATCGTTCGCTTTGCGGATAAAAAGCGCCATCAGTATTTTGTTGAGCCCTGTGGCGAAAATACCGAAGAAATGTATTTGCAGGGTATGTCATCTTCGCTTCCCGAAGAGGTGCAGGTAGAATTTTACAAAACAATGGATGCCCTTAAAAATGTGAAAATTATTCGCAACGCTTATGCTATTGAATATGACTGCATT
>JAZSNW010000130.1:0-2795 GCA_045536615.1 Acutalibacteraceae bacterium
GGTGTTGTCGGTATTCTTCGCTGCGGCGAAGGCCCTACCGTAGCCCTTCGTTTTGATATTGATGCGTTATACATAACCGAGTCGGAGGATGATTGTCACTTCCCCAAAAAAGAAGGCTTTGCATCGGTGAATAAAGGTCAAATGCACGCCTGCGGTCACGATTGCCATGCGGCATCGGGCCTTGGTGTTGCTAAAGTCATCATGCAGATTAAAGATCGGCTGAAAGGCACCGTAAAGCTTGTTTTCCAACCTGCCGAAGAAGACGGTCAGGGCGGTAAGGCAATTGCCGAAAGCGGTATTTTAGATGACGTAAACTTCCTTTTAGGTGCTCATAATTCTGATTTTTGCGGAAATTACGACATTCTTCCGGGCATTACAGGCTCTATGGCTTCTCGCAAATGCGATGCTGTTTTTAAAGGTCGTTCCGCCCATGCGGCAATTGCTCCTCATCTTGGCAACGATGCTTTGCTCGCCGCCGCTACCGCAGTGCAAAACCTACACGCTATCCCCCGTCACGGTTTGGGTGCAACCCGCATTAACGTTGGTAAGCTTGTTGCGGGCACTGCCAGAAACGTCATTGCAGACCACGCTTATATGGCGATCGATATACGCGGTGCAACGTCCGAGCTTAACGAATATATGGATGCCAAGGCCAAAATTGTGATTGAAGCCGCTGCGCAAATGCACGGTTGCACGGTAGAATATAAACAAACCGGCTACTTACCTTCCGTTGTTTGTGATATCCCATTTGCCGAAAGAGTGGCTGAAATTTGCAAAGAGCATTTGAATTACAGAGTTCACCCAATGGTTTTTAATACCGGTTCAGAAGACGTTTCCTATATGGTTGACCGAGTGAAAAGCTTAGGCGGTCAGGCAACCTTTATGGGATTTCACAGCACCTTTGCAGCGAAGAACCATTCGCCTGAATTTGATTTGAATGAAGACTATTTACCAAGAAGCGTAAAAGGATTTATCGTAATCCTTTGCGAACTTATGAAATAACCTTAACGGAGAATTATTATGAAATTTGTAGCAGCGGGCGATATGCTGGTTCAACAACGTATTCAGCACAATTATCCGGGGTTTGATGAATTATCCCCCTTTATAAAAGATGCCGTCGGTAGATTTTTTAATTTAGAAACAACCCTCAACCACGAGGGCGAGACATCTGTTTCTCAGCTTAGCGGCGGCACCTATTTGCGGGTTGACCCCGAAGTACTTGATGACTTAAAGCCCTTTGGTTTTAATATGATGTCGTTTAACAATAACCACGCCTTAGACTTTTTTTACGATGGTCTTGAGGCTACATTAAAGGCGGCAGATGCAAGCGGGCTTGTGCACGCAGGCGTTGGCAGAAATTTAGCCGAGGCATCTGCACCTAAATATTTAAGCACACCAAACGGTCGCATTGCTTTAATCAGCGTTAATTTTTCCTTCACTCCCGAAATGTTAGCAGGCGCACAAACGCCTAGAATAAAGGGTCGCCCCGGCATTAACGGCGTTGGCACCTACACCCACATAGAGCTCCCACAAGAGCAGTTGGATTTAGTTGGAAAAATAGCTGATGAATGCGGTATTAACGACCGTTGGAAAATTGGCAGAGCAGAGGGCTATGCTCCCGACGCCAAAAAGGATGAATCGCAATTCGGTGATTACTTTTTAAGGGTTGGCGACACTCCCCGTGTTGTACAAAGACTGATTGAAAAGGATGTAGCGCGTGTTGAAAAAGCCATTTTTGAAGCAAGTCTTCAAGCCGATTACATTATGATTTCGGTTCACTTGCACGATGTTAGCGGTCTAAACAAAGCAAACGTACCTGACTATCTAAAGGAATTTGCACACCGCTGTATTGATAAGGGTGCCCACGCTATTATTGGCCACGGTCCGCACCTGCTCAGAGCTATTGAAGTTTATAAAGACTGTCCCATTTTTTATTCATTGGGCGACTTTGCGATGCAGCTTTACAGTGTACCCTTCGCACCTGAAGAATTTTTTTCAAGATACGGCTTAAGCGCCGCTACCGATACCGTTCACAGTCTGCTTAAAAAGCGCTCCAAGGATTTCACAATTGGATTAATGGAAGATTGGAAAATGTGCTGCACAGTTATGCCCTGTTGGGAAACCGAAGGCACAAAGCTTAAAAAAATAACCTTAGTACCTGTGGAATTGCCAATGGATTGCAATAAAGCAGAGTGGGGGCTACCACGCTTTAGCAGGGATGAAAGAATTTTTGAAATGCTTAATGAGCTTTGCCCACCATACGGTGTAAGTGTAGAGATGAATGAAGACGGCACCATTGAGTGTAAGTGGTAATTAAATAACATATTTATTAGTAGGTAAAACAAAGGGGCTGTAAAAAAACGCCCTAAATAAAAAAGACTACAAACTTATCCCAAAAAGGATAGGGATGTCATCTTTTTTGTGGTATCATTGAATTGCTTAAAACCCGCCTTGCTTACGCTATACGGGTGTTTTTGTGTAAATTTTTAAACTACATTTTTATGCAAATTGCCCATATACAAGCTCGTATTAATATGTTATAATTATAATAAATGTATTTTAAAAAAGGGGAAACTGGCACTATGAAAAAAGTATTTTTTAAGCCTACAAGAATGTCACACAGATTTAACTTTGAACCCGAAGACACCTATGAGGAGAAATGCGCTAAAATACGCGCTCGCGTTGAGGAGTTGAAGGCTAAGGGCTACGGCGGTATTGTAACCAACATTGCATGGGGTGAGAATTATTTAAACGATCCCACCGAATTTGAGCTTATGAAGGAAAAGGTTCAAATC
>JAZSNW010000113.1:0-2426 GCA_045536615.1 Acutalibacteraceae bacterium
CCATTTCTACAATAACCAACGCATACAACTTAAAACAAAACTGACTCCGCTCGAAAAACGAAGTCAGTATATTGCTTAAAATTTAATTTTCGCTACCATAGAGCACTTTTTTGTGCTGTCCGCACAAATTGGGGCGGTTCATTTTGGCTCATCTGCTTTTATTTTATTTGCAATTTTGTTTATCAAAGTTTGGGTTAAAAGCGTAGAAGTTCTTGCTGTTTAATCGATCAGTGGTTAAGCGTAATGCCTCACCAAATCGTTGATAGTGGGTAATTTCACGCTGACGAAGGAATTTAAGCGGTTCTAATATATCGGGGTCGTCAATAAGGCGGATAAGGTTGTCATAAGTTACCCTTGCCTTTTGTTCTGCCGCTAAGTCTTCGTGTAAATCGGCTAAAACATCGCCTTTTGACTGGATATATTCAGCACGCCAAGGAAGGCCTGCCGCTGCTTGCGGATAAACCCCTGCGGTGTGATCTACAAAATATTTGTCAAATCCGCTTTTAACAATTTCTTCGGGTGTTAGGTCGCGGGTTAACTGATGCACCATTGCCGAAACCATCTCAAGATGCGCGAGTTCCTCGGTGCCGACATCGGTTAAAATTCCTTTGACTTCATCAAATGGTTGACCGTAGCGTTGGCTTAAATAACGCATTGAAGCGCCCAACTCACCGTCGGGGCCACCATATTGCGAAATTATTATTTGAGCATATTTAGGGTTTTTATTTTTAATATTTACAGGGTACTGTAATTTCTTTTCATATTTCCACATACTGCCTAATCCTCCTTATATTCCCAAGGCCATTTGCCTTTTAACCATTCCCAGCAACCTTCTGCCGGAACATCATCAGTTGTTGCAATATACGGGCCAAATTGCCGTTCATATTCTTTGATACATTCGGCGCGTTTATTGCGGTATTCCTTTAAAAGTGTCATTGCCTTGCGGTTTGTTGGGTGGGTATCTAAAAATAAGACAAGCTCGTGAATTGCAAAATCAAGCGCGTGAATTTTCTTTTTTAATTCGTTTCGGGTGTTCATTTCTTTTTACCCCCATAAAACGGCTTTGTAATATTTGGAAAAAGAGAACCGTTTGAAAATGCGTCATTTTCATTATAAACATAATCAAGCGGTTGCATATTAACAAAAGCCATTGTTAAAATATCACTTACATCACCATTTGGTGAGTCAACACAAACATCAGTATTAAAGCAATTTTCAACCATCCCGTCAGACATTTGTCTTTGTGGTGCGGTGCGGTTGTAAAATTCGCTTATATCAAACATTTTTCTATCCATTTTTAATCTCCTTTAAGACATTATTCGCTTGTCCGTTAACAGTATATTTAAATATTTGTTTTTTGTTACAAATTTTTTGTGATAATAATATAAAAATAATTAAATTGCTATTGTAAATGCTTGATTTTTGTTGTATAATAACTGTAAATAGGTGGAAAATTTTTATTTATTTTAAAAACTATTTTTCGGCTTAAGGGAGGTGCCTTAAAAAATGTTTGAATCTTTTATTGCAAAAGCCAATTTTGTAGGTAGCGGTTCTGAAATACCATATACCGTTTTAATTGGTGTTGGCGCAGTTTTTGCAGGTCTTATTTGCATTATAATTATGTGCAAAATTGTTGGTCTTTTCTGCGGTGCAAAGAAACCCGTTGATAACGCTGCCACAGTCCCTGCAACCCCTGTTGCTTCTGCAAAACCACAGGTTATTGAAAACCGACAAGAAATTATTGCTGCTGTTTCAGCCGCTATTGCTGAAGATCTTGGAACCGATGTTTCTTCAATAAGAATTTTATCATTTAAAAAATTATAATTTAAAGAAAAGGTGTAAAAAATTATGAAAAAATATAATGTTACCGTAAATGGTACTGCTTACGAAATTACTTTAGAAGTTGTTGACGCTGCTGATGTTAAAGCTGCTCCGGCACCCGCTGCCGCTCCTGCTCCTGCTCCTGTTGCCGCCCCCGCCCCTGTAGCTGCTCCCGCAGGCGGTGAAACTGTTAACAGCCCCATGCCAGGCACAATTCTTTCTGTTAATGTGCAAAACGGCGCTGCTGTTAAGAAGGGCGATGTTTTAATGATTTTGGAAGCTATGAAAATGGAAAACGAAATTATGTCACCATGCGATGGTACAATTGCATCAATTAACGTTAACGCTGGTCAATCTGTTGAAACCGGTGCTGTTCTTTGCGTAATTGCTTAATTATCCATTTAAGGAGAAAAAATAATGACAGACGCAATTTTAGAATTTTTAAGGCAAACCGGCTTTTATTTGCTTGGTGGCGGCTTTTTGCAAGAGGGTTGGAAGTACGCGGTTATGATTACCATTTCGCTTGTGCTTTTATATCTTGCAATTAAAAAGCAGTTTGAACCCTTGCTTTTAATTGGTATTGCTTTTGGTATGCTTCTAACAAA
>JAZSNW010000084.1:0-17935 GCA_045536615.1 Acutalibacteraceae bacterium
ATCTTGCGATATTTATTATATTTGTGGCGGTATTCTATCTTATAGTTGATATGGTTGTAATTAGATGGTTGATTTTCTTTGTTGCGGCTGTTTTAACCGTATGGAAAGTTTATAAAAACAAAAGTATTTTTTAATTTGAGGGGATAAAATGAAAAACATTGCTATAATTACCGCCCGTGGCGGTTCAAAGCGAATTCCAAAGAAAAATATTAAAGAATTTTGCGGCAAACCTATTATTGCCTACTCTATCGAGGCGGCCTTAAACAGCGGTATGTATGATGAGGTTATGGTTTCAACCGACAGCGAGGAAATTGCTGAAATCGCCAAAAAATACGGTGCACAGGTGCCGTTTTTAAGAAGTGAAAAAACAAGCAACGACTTTGCTACTACAAGGGATGTGCTTGATGAGGTAATTGAGGAATATAAAAAGCGTGGCAAAAGTTTTGATTTTATGACCTGCATTTATCCGACCGCACCCTTTGTTACTGCCCAAAAACTTAAAGATGCCGTAACAAAGCTTTCTGAAAGTGATGCCGACTGGGCAATGCCCGTAACTGCGTACAGCTTTCCGCCCCAACGCGCAATGGTTATAAGGGATGGCGGGCTTGAGTATCAATACCCCGAATATAAAAATACTCGCAGTCAGGACCTTGAACCGATTTATCACGATTGTGGACAGTTTTATGTTTATAAAATAGATGTATATATGGGCGAAAAACAGGGCAGCGGCAAGGTTTTACCGCTTATCACCCCTGAAGAAGAAACACAGGATATTGATAATATTTCAGACTGGATTATAGCCGAAATTAAATACCAAAAATTTATTGAAAAATAAGAACGGAGTGAAGAAATGAACAATGCCGATTCGAAAAAACGAAATTATAGAACGGATAATTTTGTTCGATTTCTTCTTGACGGTAAAAGAGAAATTACCAACGAAGAGGTCGAGATAAGAAAGAAAAATCTCGGCCTTTTTTCGTTAAACGGGCCATTTGCTGTGGCTATGATAGCCCCTGATTATTCGCCGATAAGGTTTGATGAAAAGGATGCATTTTTTGCCGATTATGAGGGCTTTATTGAAGAATATTTTAATAAAACCGATGCTTTTGTGCATTCTTTTATGAACACATTTAATAATATTGTTGTGTTGTTTGCTTTTGACGGTAAAGACGCAACGGTTGATGATTTAAATAATATATTTTTAGATTTGCATAAGAAGCTTTTGGAAAAATATTTTTTAGAAGTGTTTATAGGAATTGGAAATATTGTCGATACTTATAAGGGAATATGTGAATCGGCCTCCAACGCACAGGAAATGTTAAGCTTTAAATATCAGTATGCTGATAACGGCGTTGCCAATATTGCTACAATGGTTAGGTTTCAATATAATGTAAGCTATGGTAACGGCATAGAATTTGAGCGTGTTATTGGTTGCTTTAAGGACGGAAACCTTGGCAAAATGGAGGTGCGCCTTAACGAGCTTGTTGAAAGCGTACGAAACAGACCCAATGTGTCGAATACAAGTATAAGAAGAACCCTTGTAGAGCTTGCGGTGCAAATACTTCACCTTGCTTCTAATGCGGGCGTTGATGTTGACAATGTGCTGGGCGATACCGACCCATACCGTTTTATAATAAAGCAAAACCATACCGAAATAATTACCGAATGGATTATGAAAATAAGCTCTAATCTTCTTAATCTTATCAAAAGCAGGCACGAAAGCGAAGAAAAAACCGTTATACAAAAGGCAAAGGTTTATATAGAGGAAAATTTGTCTAACATAGATTTAGGTCTTATGCCGGTTAGCACAGCGGTTGGCCTTTCAAGCACCTATTGCAGTCAGCTCTTCAAAAAAGAGGTTGGCGTTGGTATAGCAAATTATATAACCGACAGGCGTGTTTTAAGGGCAAAGGCCCTGCTTAAAGAAACAAATCTTTCAGCCGCGGAAATTTCGCGCCAGGTTGGGTTTGTTTCGGCGGGATATTTCGGTCAGGTATTTAAAAAGGCCGAGGGAACAACCCCACAGGAATATAGAAGAAATATCATAAAAAATTAACATTATCACGAAAAGTTGATATTGTGTTAAATGATTAAAAAACATAAAATATTATAGTACGATACAAAAAAGGAGGATGCATCCCTTGAACAGTATGTGGGAAAAGGTTACCAAAGGCGAGGTTTACACCATTGCCGAAATGTCGGGTAACCATGCAGGGAATTTAGAAAACGCATTGGCAATTGTGCGCGCAGCCAAGGAAGCCGGTGCGGATTGTCTTAAAATTCAAACATACACCGCCGACACTATCACGCTTGACAGCGATAACGAATGCTTTTATATCCACGGCGGAACATGGGACGGCTATCGCCTTTACCAGCTTTATCAAGAAGCGGGAACACCGCTTGAATGGAATAAGATAATTAAAGAAGAATGCGAAAAGGTTGGCATTGATTTTCTTTCTACTCCGTTTGATAAAACCGCGGTTGACTTGCTTGAAGATATAGGTACTGAAATTTATAAAATCGCATCCCCCGAACTTATAGATATTCCGCTTATAGAATATGTGGCATCCAAGGGCAAACCAATGCTTATTTCTTGCGGTATGGGTAGCGAGAATGAAATTAAAGAAGCGGTTCAGACCTGTTTAAAGCAGGACAACGATAAAATTATTCTTTTAAAATGCTGCAGCGACTATCCTGCACAGTTTGATGAAATGAACCTTAACGCAATCCCCGATATGCAAAAGAAATATAATGTTAAGGTTGGCCTTTCAGACCATTCTATGGGAAGTCTTGCATCGGTTGTGGCGGTGTCACTTGGTGCTTGTGTTATTGAAAAGCATATGTGTTTAAGCCGAGACATAGAAAACCCCGATGCATCTTTTTCTATGGAACCTGCCGAATTTAAAAAGCTTGTTGAGGATGTAAAAAATGCTAAACTTACACTTGGCACAGCAAATTATAAATTGTCTGAGGGTGAACAACGCAGCAAGCTTTTCAGAAAGTCAATTTTTGTCGCAGAAGACATTAAAGCGGGAGAAGTACTGAATGAAAAAAATATCAGGGTTGTGCGCCCAAGCAATGGCTTGCATCCGCGATATTATAATGAAATTTTAGGCAAAAAAACAACTAAAAACATTTCAAAGGGTACTCCGTTTGAGTGGAGTATGATAGAAGAAAAGGAGTAAATATTATGAAAAAAATCATTGCGTTAGTTCTCACACTTTGCTTGTGTATCGCAGTATTTGCAGGTTGCACAGGCAACACAAACACCGGCGTTCTTACTGTTGGTCTTGAAGCAGATATCGACAACTTTGACCCCTTTACAAACCAACAAAACCCCTTTGTAAGATTTGTTGGCTTCAACTGTTATGAAGCACTTTTCCATTACGATGAAAATATGGAGCTTGTGATGGACCTTGCCACCTCTTATGAAAAGGTAAACGAAACCACCTATACCTTTAAGCTTAGAGAAAATGTAACCTTCCACAATGGTGAAGCATTTACCGCTGATGATGTTATTTATACAATTAACACCATTAAGGATAAGGATGCAGGCGCTTGGAAATACAGCCAATTCAGCAACGTTGCCGAAATGAAGGCAACAGACAAGTATACACTTGAAATCAAGCTTTCTGCACCACAGGCCGGCTTTATTGACAACCTTGCATATACCTCTATCGTATCTAAAAGCACTACTCCCGCATCTCTTACCACCACTCCCATAGGTACAGGTGCATTTAAGTTTGTTAGCTGGACACCTAACGACAGCATTAAGTTTGAAAAATATGATGGTTATTGGGAAGCTGACAAGGTTGAACTTAAAGAACTTGTTTTCAAAATTATACCTGACCCAACCGTTGCAGTAACAAACCTTAAATCTAATACTGTTCAATTCCTTGGAAGCATTGATATCGAAAGTGCAAATGCAGTAGCAAATGACAACAAGCTCACCCTTATGGAATCTAAATATGCAAGCACAGTTTATGAGGTTGAAATTGGCCGTCATAAAAACCCTGCTCTTGCAAACCCTGATGTTGTTAAAGCTATGTTCCTTGCATTAGACAGAGAAACTGTTGCAAAGCAGGTATTCGGCGGTAAGGCATCTGCTTCTAAGAGCCCATTCCCATCGGTTGCTAAATATTATGCCGAAGTTGATACCGACGGATACGATATTGAAAAAGCAAAGCAATTACTTGCAACCACCAAATATAAAGACGGTTTTGAATTTGAAGTTTATGTAATCAACGGTGATTCTGCTTCTCAACAAACTATGATTATTTGGCAGTCAGCACTTAAAAAGCTTGGCATAGAAATGAAAATTAACACCTGCGAAGTTTCGGTATGGCTTGATGCATACCTCAGCCGTAACTATGATATGATTGCTAACTATTATTCAATGGTAGGTACCGACCCTTCAACCTATTGCTCGGTTATTATGACAGCACTTGCTGATTACCAAACCAAAGACCTTCCAGAGCTTAACAATCTTATTAACAGCAGTGCCAATGGCTCGGATGAAGCTGTAAGAGCTGCAAATTACAAGCAAATTCAGGAAATGATAGTTAAACACAGACCGGTTGCATCTTATGTAGAATGTGCAAACCTTAATGGCAGCGTTAAGGGTCTTAGCGGCGTGGTTGTAAACGCTATGGGCCACGGTTTATTTAAGTATGCTACCTTTACAAAATAATTAGCCAAACTAAAGCTTATGCTGCCTGGGGAAACTCGGGCAGCTTTGCTGACTTTTTAAAGGAGATAATTTAATGCGCTTAACATCGACATTAAAATATATCGGTCGCCGCCTTTTGATGTCATTAGCCGTGCTTTTTATTGTTACGGTTATGATTTTCGTTGTGGTGCGGCTTTCTCCCGGTAATCCGGTGCAAAGCAGAATTGGGCCGCACGGTGACTATTCCCCCGAAAACATAGCCCGTATTGAAGCCGAATTAGGTCTTGATAAGCCCTTGGTTGTGCAATATGGAATATGGCTTAAAGACTGCGCACAGGGCAATCTTGGTGTGTCGCTCAGAAATGGCGCTCCAATTACTGATATTGTTATGGAAAAGTTAATGGTAAGTGTCGAGCTTATAACAGTTGCCATTATATTTGCCGTTATTTTAGCAATTCCATTAGGAATTATCTCGGGTATAAAATCGGGCAGTCTTATTGACCAAATCGCCAGTATATTTTCAACCGGTTTTCTTGCAATGCCCAGCTTTTGTACGGGGCTTTTGCTTATAGTTGTTCTTTCGGTAAAGCTTAATATACTGCCTGCTAACGGGTATGTTCCGTTTTCTCAAAACCCGATGATGAACATCACCTTTTTAATTATGCCGGCATTAACCTTGGGGCTTTATTTGATAGCGGTGCTAACCCGTTTTGTAAGAAGCGAAACGATGGAGGTTGTATCCTCTAACTATGTGCGTACTGCAAGGGCAAAGGGTATGCCAAGCGCAATAGTTAATAAAAGATATATACTTAAAAACATCACCACCACCCTTATTACCGTGGTGGGTATTGAATTTGCAACCCTGCTTGGTGGCACGGTTATTGTTGAACAGCTTTTCGGCTGGTCGGGTCTTGGTTGGTATATATGTCAATCGGTTGCCAACCGCGACTATCCCGCTATACAAGGTTCAATTCTTATAATTGCAGTAGCGTTTGTAATTATCAATTTGCTTATGGATATTCTTTATGTTATCCTTGACCCTCGAATAGAGTTGGAGTAAATATATGATAAAGAAGAAAAGTAAAATAAATTTTGTGACAATATTTGCACTTATTATACTTTCCATAGTTTTGCTTATGGTGGTTTTTCCGTCACTTTTCACTTCTTATGACCCATTGGAAGTAAATATGGAAAAGAAGCTCTTAACCCCTTGCGGTGAGCATATATTGGGAACCGACGAATACGGCAGAGATATCTTTTGCCGTATAGTTTATGGTGCAAGAAGCTCGGTGTCTGTTGGTTTGGGCACAGCTTTACTTTCGGCGCTTATAGGTGTTCCGCTTGGGCTTATTGCAGGTTATTACGGCGGTGCGGTTGATAATGTCATTATGCGTATAATGGATGCATTTCAGTCTTTCCCGTCAATACTTCTTGCAATACTTTTAAGCACCATTTTTGAAACCTCGGTCTTTTCGCTTATACTAACCATATCTGCGGTTAGCTTCCCGAGATTCGCCAAATTGGTGCGAAGCAGTGTGCTGACCATTAAAAAGCAGGATTATGTTTTGGCGGCAAGGGTTGCCGGTGTTAGTAAATCGTATATTTTGTTTAATACTATACTTAGAAACTGTATGTCTGTGGTTGTTGTGCAGTTTTCAATGCTTACTGCCACCGCAATTCTTATCGAAGCTGGTATGAGCTTCTTGGGACTTGGTCTTCAACCCCCCGCACCCGCATGGGGCTCTATGCTTTTTTATGCAAATAAGTATATAAATTCAAATGTTTCATATATTTTAAGTCCCACCTTCACCATATTCCTTGTGGTATTAAGCATCAATTTGTTGGGCGATGCTTTAAGGGATTTGCTTGACCCTAAAAAGAAGAACTGAGAGAAGAATATGAATATACTTGAAATTAAAAACTTAACAACCAAGCTTGCAACCGACAGGGGTGTTATAACTGCTGTTGACAATGTAAGTTTACACCTTAAAAAAGGTGAAATTTTAGGTTTGGTTGGCGAATCGGGCTGCGGTAAAAGTATGACCGCAATGTCCATTATGCAGCTGCTCCCAAAAAGACAGTCTAAAATAGAGGGCGAAATTCTTTTTGACGGCAAAGATTTATTAAAAATGAGCGAAAAAGAATTAAACGAGGTGCGCGGTAATAAAATTGCTATGATTTTCCAAGATGTTATGACCTCGCTCAACCCACTTCTCACCATTGGGCAACAAATTATGGAACCATTAATGGTGCATAAGGGCATGACAAAAGCAGAAGCCCGCAAGGAAGCGATATCGCTTTTAGAAGCGGTGGGAATTCCTATGCCCGAAAAAAGAGTTGATGAATATCCCGGCTCGTTTTCGGGCGGTATGCGTCAGCGAGTAATGATAGCGATAACACTTTCCTACACACCTGAAATTCTTATTGCGGATGAGCCCACAACCGCACTTGATGTTACTATTCAAGCACAAATACTTGAACTTATGAAAAAAATCCGTGAAAAATACGGCACTTCTATAATAATGATTTCTCACGACCTTGGTGTAATTTCCGAAATGTGCGACCGTGCAGTTGTTATGTACTGCGGCAATATAGTTGAAGAGGGAAGCATAAACCAAATTTTTGAAAATCCCACCCACCCGTACACAAGGGGACTTTTAAAAAGCATACCCGTGCTTGACAAAAAGGTGGATGAGCTTTACAGCATACCCGGTGTGGTGCCCCCGCTTTACAATTTGCCAAATGGATGCAAGTTTGCCGACAGATGTCATCACAAGTGTGATGACTGTGAAAAGCAGCTGCCGGAGCTTAAAAAAGTTGACGACGGTCATTTCGTAAGATGTATAGGAGGGGAAGATGTTGAATAATCCGCTTATAGAACTTAAAAATGTTAAAATACATTTTCCTCAAAATAAGGGCTTTGAAAAGGGCTATCTTCGTGCTGTTGACGGCATAACCCTTGCTATAAATTCAGGCGAAACAGTAGGTCTTGTTGGCGAATCGGGTTGCGGTAAATCCACACTTGGAAAAGCTGTTGTTGGCTTACTTAATGCAACCGATGGTGAGATTTTATATCACGGTAAAAATATTAAAAATCTCAAAAAACAGGATAAAAAGGATTATAGAAAAAATGTGCAGATGGTTTTTCAAGACCCTGCAGCATCCCTTAACCCGCGACTTAAAATTATCGACATTGTTATGGAGCCCCTTTTAAACAATGTAAAAATGTCAAAGGCGGAAAAGAAAGAACTTGCATTAAAAATGATTGAAACTGTGGGCTTGCCAGCGGATGCTGCTAATCGCTATCCTCACGAATTTTCGGGCGGACAGCAACAAAGAATCGGCATTGCAAGAAGCTTGGTGCTAAATCCCGAGTTTATTGTTTGTGATGAAGCTGTTTCAGCATTGGATGTTTCGGTACAGGCGCAAATTCTTAATTTGCTTAAAGAACTTAAAAACAAATATAATCTCACCTATCTTTTTATTTCTCACAATTTATCGGTTGTAAAGCACATGTGTGATAAAATTGTGGTTATGTATCTTGGCAGAGCGGTTGAAATCGGCACAGCACAGCAAATTTTTGAAAACCCACTTCATCCTTACACAAAGGCGCTTATTTCGGCAATACCCATTGCGGGCAGAACCGAAAGGAGCGACAGAATTGTGCTTTCGGGTGACTTGCCAAGCCCCACCGAAGAAATTATTGGTTGTCCTTTCCTTAATAGATGCTTCGAGTGTGAGCAAAAGTGTGATAACTTTGAGTTCAATTTAATAGAGGTTGAAGAAGGACACTTTGTAAGTTGTGTAAAAGCTATTAAATAATAAAAAACACCAACCGAAAGGTTGGTGTTTTGCTATTTTAACTTAAAGCTATAAATTTCGCTGCTGTTTAAATTAAAATCGTGCATTGAAATTTTTGTAATTTTTGGGTTTTCATAGGTCGTGTAATAATAGTCACCGTTTTTTGTGTCGGCGCAGCAACTGTAACGGGTATATTCAAATTCGCCGCGCTCGGTCTGTACACACCCTTTTGGCATTGCAACCGATGATAAAATATGAAAAAATTGGTTTACAGCGCTGTCGTTTTCAAGATCGGTTGGTGAATTTTCTTTCACAAACACCGTTTTCACAAAGCGTGAGGGGGAGGAAAAATCGCCCGGCAGTCCCACCGCGCCAAGACCTAATGAAAAGCTGTGGGCAGTCAAGTTTTTTAAAAGTTTATTTTCCGCCGAACCATTGTGAAGTGCGGTGTAATTTTGCAAATTCAGTAAATGCCAGTCAAATGTGGGGTTATTTGTAAGTACGCCCACAGGGTTTTCATAAATTTTAAGCCCGTCCTTTACCGGTTCAACCGTAAGCGATTTTTTACTGTCGCAAATAAAAAAGTGTAGGGGCGACAGGGGCAATTCTTCGCTAAAACTGATGTTTACAAGGTTTATATTTTTTAAAATAACACTCGCGTCATCAACATTTTCACATCTACTTAAAATAAAGGGGATAAATTCAAACGGTGTGATATTATTCACACCGCCTTTTTTAGGGTTATAATGGGCATTATCGGGGAAATTAAGCCCCGCCACGCTTAGTCCTTTTTCGTTTGTTGCTTCATAATAAAGCGGAACGCTGTTTATAACGGTTGCCATACCAATAATGGCAAAATGTGTGGTAATATCATCCAAACAACGCATTTTAAAAGGAAAATTTCGCGATGTGATTACAACACTTTCGTTATAAGAACAGTCTAAATCCAAATTTCTGCCAAAATAATGGTTTTTGGCGTTAAAGCTAATTGCGGTGCACATTAAAAAATCATCTCCGCAATTAGTGTGCCCAATTTATAAAAATTTCCGTCTTAAAGGTTTAGAAATATAATATGCTAAAATGCAAAGGGGAATATCTTTAAGTAAAAAGGGTATTGACACCAAAAGTGCGCCCTTACAAAAATCATTTCCCGAAAGGGCAGAATATTGCAAAACACCAATTAAATGGCACAAAAGAACACCTAAAATACCAACTAAAATTTTAAAAAAGTCGTTTTTAAAAAGATGGGCAACGCCACAGCAAAACACAAGTGGGATAAAGCCAATTATAAAACCGCCTGTGTAAGAAAGCACATGTTGCGGGCCGCCTTGAAAGCCGTAAAAAACAGGAAGTCCCATAAGCCCTAAAATAATATAACACACAACAGAAAGTGACGAATATCTTAAATGCAAGAAAAAACCGCAAAGGCAGATAACGAAAATTTGCAGGGTAACAGGCACGAATGGCGTGGGAATTGCAACCTGTGAAAAAACACAAATTATTGCAGTAAAAAGTGCGGCAAAGATTAAATTTTTAAGGTTTTGTTTCATTTTACACCACACCCTTCAAATGTTTATATGGTTACAATCTTTATTATAAAAATCACATTAGAAAATGTCAATCTATTCATATAAATTATGCGTTTATGGGTGTTGAAAACAATAATTTTGTGTGTTATAATTATAAAAAACAAAAAGGGGGGTTGAGCAAATAATGAAAATCGGAATTATTCTTTCGGGTGCTGCAAGCAAAGGCGCTTATGAATACGGTTTTTTAAAGGCAGCAAGTGAATTTTTTGGCATTGACAGCATTAAATGTGTAAGCTCGGCCTCTATTGGTATGCTTGCGGGTCAAACACTTGGCATTGGAAAGCTGCATGAATTTGAGCGCATTTGGAAAAGTATCAACCCCAAAAAACACGGTCGGTTGTTTTTGTCTTACGGCGGTCCGGGGCAAATTCGTGATGAAATTTGCAAGGTTTTCACCCCCGCAGACACCCTTTGTTTCGAACATTATGTTGCGGTTTGGAACTTTACTAAATCCAAAGTTGAGTATATACCATTTCACAAACAACCTTACGACAAGCTTCAACAGTACATAAAGGGAGCTATTGCTATTCCAATTTTGGTTAAAGGCGAAGTAATCGACGGCGACCGTATTTTAGATGGTGCTTTTGTGGATAACATCCCCGCTTATCCTTTAATGGATAAGGATTTGGACTATATCCTTTGCATTTATTTTGATAATCATAAGTATTTCTTTGAAAATGAAGAATTTGATAGCAAGGTTATAAAGTTTTATGATTTTCCAAACGATAAGCGCCTTGAAACATTGGTGTTTACCCCTGACACCTTTGATGAAATGGCAAAGTACGGTTATGAATATACCCTTAAAACCTTAAAAAAGGTTTTTGCCACCGATGACAAAGAACAAATTATGGCCGCAATTAAAGCAAATAACGATGCCCAGCAGGCAGAATACAAACCGCGCCTTACGGTTGACGTTGTGCTTAATAAAATCAATGTTATGACCCGCAAATATGCAAAACGTATGTCAAACTGGGAAAAAACCGACTAAAAACCGCAACGAAAAAAGTTGCGGTTTTTAAATTTTCCAAATATTGCAATTTGAAATGAAAAATAGTATAATATTTGTAAATAATAATCTGGGAGAATATTATGAAACTAAATAATAAGAGAACCTTTCTTGTGGGCTTTGCCTTTTTATCAATTTGCGCCTTTTGGCAGCTTTATGACAATTTGGTGCCCAAAATTTTAACTGAAACCTTTAATATTGGCGAGAGTGTTTCGGGCGTTATCATGGCGGCTGATAATGTTTTGGCGCTTTTCCTTTTGCCGCTTTTCGGTGGTCTTTCGGATAAATGCAAAAGCCGTCTTGGTCGCAGACGCCCCTTTATTTTAGTTGGCACACTTGTGGCTGTGGCACTTATGATGGTTTTACCTGTTTTAACCGACAGTTTCCATTCTACACCCGCAAGTTGGAAAACCATTACCTTTATAATCGCCCTTGGTCTTTTGCTTATTGCAATGGGTATTTACCGCAGCCCCGCAGTTGCTTTAATGCCCGATGTCACACCAAAGCCATTGCGCAGTAAAGCAAATGCCATTATAAACCTTATGGGTGCAATCGGCGGTATAATTTATCTTATACTCACCACATTTTTATACAAAACAAATTCAGAAGTTTATGTTTCTTATTTGCCACTTTTCATTATTGTGGGTGGCATAATGCTTGTGGCACTTGTTGTTCTTTTGCTTTTTGTAAACGAACCCAAACTTGCTATCGAGCAAAAAGCGTATGAAGAAGCACACCCCGAAGATAATTTGGCTAAATCCACCGAAAACGGCGAAAAATTGCCCAAAGATGTCAAGAAAAGTCTTGTGTTCTTGCTTTGTTCAATTGCGCTTTGGTTTATTGGTTATAACGGTGTTACCACTTGGTTTTCGGTTTATGCAACAAAAAGTTGGTCTATGACACTTGGTCAAGCAAACACTTGCCTTACCATTGCAACCGCAGGCGCTATTGTAAGTTATATTCCAATCGGTAACATCGCAAGCAAAATCGGTCGCCGTAAAACAATTCGTTTTGGCACACTTTTGCTGTCATCAAGTTTTGGCGCGGCCTTTGTATATACAATACTTTCAAACAAGTTTAGCCCCATTTTATATTTCTTGTTTATTTTGGTTGGCGTTGCTTGGGCGGCAATAAATGTAAACTCACTTCCAATGGTTGTTGAAATGTGCAAAGGCAGTGAAGTTGGCAAATTTACGGGACTTTATTACACATTTTCAATGTCGGCACAAATTGCAACCCCAATTATTGCGGGTTGGTTGCTTGAAAATGTGTCTTATAAAACCCTTTTCCCATACGCTACAATTTTCGTATTTGCATCATTCATCACAATGATTTTTGTTAAACATGGTGACAATAAAATCGAAGCCAAAAAAGGTATAGAGGCCTTTGATGTGGAGGATTAATTTTTGTATATCGCAATTATTGTAATTGTTTTGATTTTTGTTTTATATCTATTGGCTGTTCGCGGCCGAGTGGGCAATAAAGACCTTTCAAAGATTACGGGTTTTGATTATGCCCACCGCGGTCTTCACGGAAACGGTGCCAGTGAAAATTCACTTACTGCTTTTCGCCGTGCAAAAGACAATGGTTTTGGGGTGGAACTTGATGTTCACCTTTTAAAAGACGGTAATCTTGCCGTTATTCACGACTCTGACCTAACACGCATAACGGGTCAAAAGGGCAAAGTTGAAGATTTAGAAATTAGGGACCTTAAAAATTATTACCTTGAAAACACAGGCGATACTATACCGTCTTTTAAAGAGGTGTTAGACCTTTTTGACGGGGCAGCCCCAATAATTGTGGAATTAAAGGCGGTAAACGGCAACCACAAACAGCTTTGCGAAAAGGCAAACGAAATGTTAGAAAATTATAATGGTGTTTACTGTGTCGAAAGTTTTGACCCAAGGTGTGTTTATTGGTTTAAAAAGCACAAGCCCGAAATTTTAAGGGGCCAGCTTTCAGAAAATTCTTTAAAAAGAAAAGTAAAGGTTAATGTAATAATTAGGTTTTTAATGACAAACAACCTTTTGAATTTCTTAACAAAGCCCGATTTTGTGGCATATAGGTTTGAAGATAGAAAAAATCTTTCGAACAAAATTTGCCAAAAGTTTTGGAAAATGCAAATGGTTACCTGGACGGTTAGAACAATAGAAGACCATAATAATATAAAGGCAAAAAATTGGATTTCAATTTTTGAATATTTTATACCATAATAAAAACGGAGATAACCTTAATCGGTTATCTCCGTTAAATTTTTATTTGCAAAAACATTCAATATAATGGTTAATTGCTTGTTTTATAATTTTGATTGCGGCGTCTCTGCCTTCAACTTCGTTAACTGCAGTTTCCTTGTTTTCAAGGTTTTTGTAAACCGTAAAGAAGTGGCGCATTTCATCAAAAATGTGTTTGGGCAACTGGTCAATATCGGTATAGTGGTTATATGTTGGATCATTGCAAGGGATTGCAATGATTTTTTCGTCATTTCGGCCGTTGTCAATCATTGTAATAACGCCAATGGGGTATGCCTTAACAAGTGTCAACGGGTCAAGCGCTTTGCCACATATCAAAAGCACATCCAACGGATCGCCGTCGTCGCCATAAGTGCGGGGAATAAACCCATAGTTTGCGGGGTAATGAGTTGATGTATATAAAATGCGGTCAAGCATAATAAAGCCGGTTTCTTTGTCAAGTTCGTACTTCTTTTGGCTGCCTTTTGCAATTTCAATTACACAAATAAATTCTTCAGGGGTTATGCGTTTGGGTGAAATGTCGTGCCAGATATTTGACATAAAAAATCATTCCTTTTTTATTAAAATTCAAAAAGCTCGGTGCTGAAATATCTTTCACCTGTGTCGGGCAAAACTGTAACAACTGTTTTGCCTTTGCCTAAAATTTTTGCCATTCTAAGCGCTGCGGCAACATTTGTACCGCTTGAAATTCCGCACAAAATACCTTCTTCACGAATAAGTCGTTTTGAAGTTTCAATGGCTTCACCATCGGTTACAATGGCGGTTTCGCTAAATATGTTAAGGTTTAAGTTTTCGGGTATAATACCGTCGCCAATTCCCATTTGCAAATGGGTGCCAATGCTTCCGCCTGACAAAATTGCGGCATTTTCGGGTTCAACTGCCCAAATTTTAATGTTGGGGTTATGTTCTTTCAAAACTTCACCAATACCGGTTAAAGTACCGCCGGTGCCAACGCCCGAACAAAAACCGTCAATTTGGCAAGCGGCTTGTTCTAAAATTTCAACTGCGGTAGTGTTGCGGTGAACTTTTGGGTTATCAGGGTTTACAAATTGCTGCGGCACCCAAACATTTTCGTTTTCGTCCTGCATTTTAAGGGCGGTTGCAAGACATTCCTCAATGCATTTGCCAATATCACCGTCATCGTGGATTAACACAAGCTCGGCACCGTAAGCTTTGATAAGCTTTCGGCGTTCTTCACTTACTGAATCGGGCATAATTATAACAACTTTATATCCCTTAACCGCGCCAATAAGTGAAAGACCTATGCCTTGGTTGCCGCTTGTTGGTTCAACAATAATGGTGTCTTTGGTTATTTTACCGCTTTTTTCAGCGCATTCAATCATACTTAAAGCGGTGCGGGTTTTAATCGAACCACCAATATTTACGCCTTCATATTTAACAAGCACCTGCGCGCTGTCTTCGGGCACGATTTTTTGAAGTCGGATAAGCGGTGTATTGCCAACCGCCTCTAAAACATTATTATAAATCAAGTGAACAATCTCCTCAAACAATTATGTAATTTATATTTTAGCATATATTGCCAACTTTTGCAATTAAAGAATAAAATTTATTATTTCTTCTTTAACAATTTATGAGGTAACACATAAATTGTTAAAATATGGTGTTCCAAACAAGTGCAAATGCAGTGAGTATTGCCAAAAATCCAAAGTTAAATGCCGAAAATGTGATTATGTAATGCTTGAATTTTTTGGGGTTGTGGCTTGCATATTCGCGGAAGGTGATAAGACTTGCAAGGGAAGCGATAAGCGTTCCCGCACCGCCGATATTTACGCCAATAAGCAAATCGGCATAATTTTCCGTAAACTGTGAAAGCAAAACCGCCGATGGCACATTGCTTATAATTTGGCAAGAAATCACCGAAAACAACAATGTGCTTTTCGACAAAAGGTAGGAAAATGCAGTTCTGACAATATCAATACGTGCCATATTCCCCGCAAAAACAAAGAAAAACACAAAGGTTAAAAGAAGCGGATAGTCTACCGCTTTTAAGGCGGTTTTATCCATAAAAATTAAAAACAGCGGAACTATAATAAGCCCCGTCCAATAGGGAATCCACCTAAAAACAATTAAAATGCTGTAAGCAAACAATATTAAATAAATTATTGTTTTAACCGGCGGCAAGTTTACCCGTTGTTTTTGCAAAATCACCTTTTCGGGTTTTATAAAAGTTAGGCAACAAATGGTTATTAAAATTATTGCAACAACAAAACAAGGTGCCATTATGCCCATAAATTCGGCGGTGTTAATTTTGAAAAAAGAATAAAGATAAAGGTTTTGCGGGTTGCCAAACGGGGTTAACATACCGCCTAAATTTGCGGCAATGTTTTGCAAAATAAAGGTAACTTCCATATGTTTTTCCATTTTGGTGGTTGAAAGCACATAATAACCAAGTGGCAAAAATGTAAGCAAAGCCATATCATTTGCAATAAGCATTGAACCAATAAAGGTTATATACACCAGCATTAAAACGCAAATTCTAATATTTCCGCCCGCTTCAACAATTTTTCGCGCCAAAATATAGAAAAAGCGTATGTTTTTTAAAGCGCAAACCACCGCCAATACACAAAAAAGGCAGGTTAGCGTTTTAAAGTCGAAATACCCAAGATAAGTTTTATCGGGCGGCACTAATATGGAAGTAACGATAGCGGCAATAAGTGCCACAGTCATTACAATGTTGTTTTTAAAAAATCTTAAAACTGTCATTTTAAATTTCTTCTCATCATTTTGTTAAGATATTGTTTTACATTTATATATTTTAAGTATAACAGCCCTTTTTTGCAATATAAAATATCAATATTGTAAAAAAATATTGTAAAATAATGCTATTTAAGATATAATTTAATTAAAGATAATAGGGAGGTTAATAATATGCCATCAAACGAAATAGTAAAAATTAAAACCGGTGTAGATAATCTTTATCTTCGCGTTGCAAAGGGACACTTTGCATCTCCCCACGCACACACTAATTATTATATTGATGTTACGGCGCAAAAATCCCGTTTAACCGAAGCAAAAGCGGTTGCACACAAGCTGTGCAGCGGTTATAACTATGCCACAACGATAATTGACACTATTCTTTGCCTTGACGGTACTGAGGTTATTGGCACTTGTCTTGCAAACGAGCTTACAAAAAACAGCTTTGTTAATATAAATTCACACCAAACAATTTATGTTGTTACACCCGAAGTGGTAAATAATTCACAGCTTATTTTCAGAGATAATATTGTCCCTATGATAAAGGGTAAGCATGTGCTTGTTTTGGCGGTTTCGGTTGCGACCGGCGCCACTGTTGCAAACGCTATTGAAGCTATAAATTATTACGGTGGGCGGACTGTTGGTATTGCAGCAATGTTTTCAACCAAAGAAACCTGTTACGGTTACAGTGTTAATTCGGTATTTAATCCTGCCGATTTACCTGATTATTTCTCGCTTTCATCCCACGAATGCCCACTTTGTAAAAAGGGCGAAAAAATAGATGCGCTTATAAACAGCCACGGCTTTTCAAAGCTTTAATATAAAAAATTAAAACCCCGATTTACATCGGGGTTTTTATTTTGGCATTAGATAAATGCGTCAGGATTAATAGTGTATTCTTCCTTAACGATTTTGATAAGGTCCATAAATGCTAAAACAACGCTTGCGATGCTGCAAAGAACAGCAAGAACGATTTTAACAATACCTTTTTTGGTTTCGCCTAAAATAAAATTATGTATGCCGAAAGTACCAGCAAATAAGATGATAAGCACCAAAATAATTTTATTTTCGGGTTTGTACATATCTTGCATGGGGACATCTCCTCTCAAATTTTATGCTTTAATTATATCATCCCTTAAAAAACTTGTCAATAACTGACAGTTATTTTTTAAAGGTGCGTTTCAAAAAATTTACACCCTTTGTTTTTAAAAGGCGAAGCGGGTATATAAACCGCCAAAATTTAACATAGCATAAATATAAAAAATCGTTACGGTCAAACTGCCTGCCCTTGCGTTCAAAGGCGGTGGCAACGGCAATTATATGCTTGTCGGTTATGCCTTTTTCTTGGTAAACTTGTGCATCACCAAGCATAATATATTCGTTTTGCTTTACTTTAAAAACGCGGTGTAAAACATAGCTGCCGTTATCCCTTAAATATAAAACAACATCGTCTTTTTTTGGTTTTTGGGTTATGGGGGAAAGCACTGCTTTATCGCGTTTATCCTTTAAAAAGGGGCTCATACTGTTGCCTGTAACGGTTATTGCGACCTGCTTTTCCCTGGAAATAAAATCTTTAATTAAGGGACCTATTTCCTGCATTGAAAATGGCAAGGTGTCATATTTTTTATTTATTCGCATAAAAAATCTTTTTCCTTTAAATTTTGTAAAAATGCATCAATGTCAGAAAGGGCGTCGGCCTCGGTTATTTCATATTCATTTAAAACCGCTTTTAAAAGTGTTTCTTTGTCGGTGTCGTTTTGCATCAAATCCCACAAAAAAGCGGCGGTTTCGTTAAGTACAATAACACCCGAAAAGTTAACCGTATTTACCCCAACGGGAATAGCAACAATCTTGTCGGCAATTTCGGTTTTTACAAACCCGTCTTTAATTTTCATAAAAGTTCTCC
>JAZSNW010000069.1:0-3429 GCA_045536615.1 Acutalibacteraceae bacterium
CTTGCAATTAAAACTTTAAACCAAAACTTTGGTCTTGATATTTCCGAATATGCTACCGTTAACTTTTACGGTATGGCCGAAATTATTGATGCTGTCGGCGGAATTGATGTTGAACTTGTAAAGGGCGAGGTAGTGCCTATAAGCCAAAGCATTTATGCCCTTAATGGTTGTATTAAAGAAATTTGCCAAAACACAGGCAAAGACCCCAAAAAGTATTATATTCATACTGCGGGCAAACAACACTTAAACGGTATACAGGCGGTTGCCTATTCCCGCATTCGTAAAACAAAAAATGTTTGGGGCACAAATAACGACTATGGCCGAACTGACCGTCAGCGTTATGTAATGGAGCAACTTTTCAATAAAGCCCTTACAATGAAAAAAAGCGAATATGTAAAACTTGCAAAGGCGTTAATGCCTTATACAGAGAACTCGCTTTCTTACAGTGAAATTATGGGTCTTGCATTTGATGTTTTATTAAAATCTCCAACATTTTCACAGTCACGCGTTCCGCTTGAACCGTATATGATGAGTGGTCTTAATATTAAGGGTGTGGGCGACTGTGTTTACTATGACCTTTCGTATGCAAGCAAGGTTTTACACGCTTATTTTTATGACAATATAACCCCCGAAGATTATATTGCACAAAACGGTGTAGAGAAAAACGATTGGTATAGAAACGAAACGGGCGGTGCTGGTATAATTTCCAAACCCACAACACCCAACACCTCTGAGCCATCAACTGAAGAGCTGGATGAAAACGAACCCGATACATCTGAGCCATCTACCGAGGAGCCCGATGTATCAGCTCCCGAAGTGTCCGAGCCCGATACCTCAATCCCCGATGAATCTGAGCCCGAAACACCAAATGATGAAAACACCGAAAAGGAAGGTGAGGAGGAAACTCCGCCACTTACAAGTGAAGAACAAGGTGGGGAAGAATAATGGCATCTGTAAACTGTGAAAACTGTTCTAACTATATTTATGATGATATAGATGACTGCTATTATTGCAATGTAAATTTGGATGAAGATGAAATGCAACGATTTTTAACTTCCCCCAAATTTGAATGCCCTTATTTTAATTTTTATGACGAATATTCAATTGTTCGCAAACAAAATTGAGGTATATTATTGTGTTATATATTTATTTGATTTTATCCGCTGCTTTAATACCATTTTTAAATAATTTTTTCGAAATATTTCAAAAAAGTTATTCTTGGTGGTTGGCGCCACTGCTTTTTGTCGGCTTTTTTGTTGGGTTTATTATTTTGCACTTTGTTTTGCTTGTGTTAGCTTTTGTCCCTGTAAGTTTAAAATCTGACGGAGAAAAGGGAACAAAGTTTTACCGTTTTATTGTAAATATTTCACTTCCCATGGCAGCAAAACTTGCAAGAGTAAAAATAAATGTAACCGGCATAGACCCTGATGAAATTCCACAAGATAAACGAATGATGTTTATTTGTAATCATCAGTTCGACTTTGACCCTGCAATTATAATGTCGGTTTTTAATAAGATAGATATTGGTTATATTGGTAAAAAGGACATTATAAAACAAATACCACTTGTTGCCAAAGCAATGCACAAACTTTATGGTTTGTTTATTGACCGTGAAAACGACCGCGAAGCCGCAAAGACAATTATCGAAGCAATTCGCATTATTAAAAGCGACAAGGCATCTATCGGTGTTTTCCCCGAAGGTTATGCAAGTCCTTCGTGTGAACTTTTGCCCTTTAGAAACGGCGTTTTTAAAATTGCTTTAAAGACCAATGCACCAATAGTTGTTTGCGCAATTAACAACACCCGCCAAATACCCAAAAATATGTTTAGAAGAAAAACAGAAATCGATTTCAAAATTGCCGATGTTGTTTACCCCGAACAGTACGAGGGTATGAACACTGTCGAGCTTGGTGCAATGCTTTACGAAAAAATGGAAAAAGCGTATAATGAAATAAGAAAACCGCAAGATTAACTTGCGGTTTTTATTTTTTAATTATTTTTAATTGTTAAGACTGTAAAACCAAATGGCTCGAGTGTTAAAACCCCATCGTTTGATTTTTGACCGAAAACAACCTCAGCATTGTCAAATTCTTTTGGAATATTTATAGTGGTGCTTTCGTGCCAACGTGTGCACGCAACTAAAACAGTTTCATTTTGTGATTTTCGCATATAAGCAATTTCACCGAAGTTTGCATAAAAGGGGATAAATTCACCCGACTTAAAGGCATCGGATGAACGCCTGAACTGACCGAGCTTTTGATAAAATTTTAAAAGGTCTTTATCTTCTTCACCCCAAGGGTATGCACGGCGGCAGAACGGGTCGCCATAACCTGTAAGTCCTGCCTCGTCGCCGTAATAAAGTGACGGCACACCGGGAAGGGTATATTGCAAAATGGCGGCCACCTTTAAAAGTGATACAGCTTTTTCATACTGTTCATCAGTCAATAACTGTTTCGACTGCCATTCGCGGTCGGTGGGGTAGTTGTCGCTATCACTGCCCAAAACGGTTAGAATTCGGGGCGTGTCGTGGGTGCCGATGTGATTCATTAAAAGTTTAACTGCTTGTGGGGGATAATTTTCTAAAATTTCAAGCACGGTGTCAATCAAATCACGGGAATTGCCACCCTTTAAATAGCTTATAATAGCATTTGCAAAGGGGTAATTCATAACCGAATCAAGCTGTTTGCCGCGCAAAAATCTGCGGCGTGCGTTATAGCTAATTTTGTTTGTGGCATCCTCCCAAACTTCGCCCAGTAAAAAGTTTTCGCTGCTGTCGGCCTTTACTGCCACGCGCACCTTGTCTAAAAAGGCGTCAGGTAATTCATCGGCAACATCCAAACGAAAGCCCTTTACACCTAAATTTAGCCAATGACGTATAACACCCTTTTCGCCGGTAATATATTCTGAAAAGTTGGGGTCGTTTTCCTTGGTTTCGGGCAAGGTTTTAATGCCCCACCAAGATTCGTAATCGTCCCTTGTTTCGCCAAAGTCATACCAACTGCGATAGGGTGATTCATCACTGTTATAAGCGCCAATACTGTCGTAACGGTTATATTTATTAAAATAAATGCTGTCGTCACCTGTGTGGGAAAAAACACCATCTAAAATAATATAAATCCCCAGCTTTTCGGCGGCAGTTATAAGCGCTTTAAGGTCTTTTTCGTCCCCTAAAACAGGGTCAATTTTCATATAATTGGCGGTGTTATAGCGGTGGTTCGAGTGTGCTTCAAAAATGGGGTTTAAATAAATGCAGTTAACCCCCAATTTTTTAAGATACGGTAATTTTTGCTGAATTCCCTTTAAATCGCCACCATAATAGTCATTACCCAAAAATTTAGGGTCACTTTTATCGATTTGTGGTTTGTATTCGGGGGTCTTGTACCAATCTTCGCAAATATAACGGTCGGTCGGAATATCTTTTTTCGCCTT
>JAZSNW010000061.1:0-2819 GCA_045536615.1 Acutalibacteraceae bacterium
AACAGCCTTATAAGTAAGCTTGTCAAAATATTTCCTCGCCTGTTTCTGTAAATCTTGCTGTGTCAACGCGACATTGACACAAAAAATCGTTTGTAAAAACCGCCAATACGCGCCTTTTTGCAATTAAAAGGTCGTTCAGTCCTCGTCGTCAGTGCCCCAATATTTACGGTCAAGACTTCTGAACTGTATCGCCTCGGCTATGTGTCCTGCGCGAATGATTTCGCTCTTATCGAGGTCTGCAATGGTACGCGCAACTCTCATTATTCTGTCATATCCGCGCGCGGAAAGTCCCATTGAGTCATACGCCATGTGCAAAAGCTCCATCGCGTCCTCATCCGCCTTACAGTATTTACGTATGCCCGCCGAGTCAAGAGAGGCGTTGTTGAGATAATTATCTCCCTTCATTCTCTCTCTTGCAAACTCCCTTGCCGCAATTACTCGCGCTCTTACGTCCTCGCTTTTCTCACACGACCCGGAATTGTCCGAGAGCTCTGAATAGCTAAGGCTCGGCAGCTCTATCTGTATATCTATCCTGTCAAGCAACGGTCCGGATATTTTATTTATGTAAGCAAGCCTGCCCGCAGGGGTGCAGGTGCAGGGCTTTGTGAGATGCCCGTAATAGCCGCATTTGCAAGGGTTCATTGCGGCAACCAACATAAACTTGCTGGGGTAGGTAATTCTACCGCTTACTCTGGTGATCGTTACACTCCCGTCCTCAAGGGGTTGACGCAAAATTTCAGTAGTGTTTTTGTCAAATTCGGGAAACTCGTCAAGAAACAGCACTCCGTTATGCGCCAAGGAAATTTCACCCGGTCTTGGCATTGTGCCGCCACCCGCAATAGCCGCAGGAGAAACCGTATGATGCGGTGAACGGAATGGGCGGTTTGAAACAAATGGCTCGTTTTTATCTAAAATACCCGCTACCGAATGAATTTTTGTGGTTTCAATCGCTTCATCAAAGGTCATATCGGGCATAATGCCGGGAAGCCGTTTTGCAAGCATACTTTTACCCGAACCGGGAGGGCCAACAAGTATGATATTATGTCCGCCCGCCGCCGCAATTTCCATTGCCTTTTTGGCCGCAAGTTGACCTTTAACATCCGAAAAATCGGGCACGGTTAAATTATTTTCGCTTTTAATTACAGTAAGTGGTTGCTTTTCGATTAACTTTTCGCCTTTAAGGTGCAAAATAAGGTCTTTCACATTTTCTACACCATAAATATTTAATCCGTCAACTACTGCCGCTTCGACCGCGTTATCTTTGGGCACAAAAAGGTTTTCAATGCCGTTTTCCTTTGCGGTAATGGCAATAGCCAAAACACCGTTTACAGCACGAAGCATACCATCCAAAGCAACTTCGCCTATAACAACGGTGTTATCAAGCGAAACACTTATTTGACCGCTTGCTTTTAAAATTGACAAAAGCACAGGCAGGTCGTAAATAGAGCCCTCTTTTTTGCGGTCGGCAGGTGCAAGGTTTACAGTAATTCGCGAAACGGGAAACTTAAAACCGCAGTTTTTAATTGCGGCACGCACACGGTCGCGTGATTCCTTAACCGCCGCATCGGGAAGACCAACAATATCAAATGCGGGAAGCCCGTTTGAAATGTCGGCTTCAACCTCTATCATATAAGAATCAATTCCAAAAAGACCGACGCTGTTAATTTTTGAAAACAAACCGTTTCACCTACTTTGCTACGTTATTTGTGGGGTTGCCATCTAAAAACGCCTGAATGTTATCACAAACAATTTGTAAAAGGCGCTCTCTTGTTTTAAGTGGTGCCCACGCGGTATGTGGGGTGATTATAATATTTTTCGCCTTTAAAAGCGGACAATTTTCAGTCATCGGTTCTTGTTTTAAAACATCAACCGCCGCACCCGAAAGTTTACCGCTTTGAAGCGCATCAAAAAGCGCCCATTCATCCACAACACCGCCACGGGCAGTATTTATGAAAAATGCGCCATCTTTACATTTTGAAAATGCATCGGCATTCATCATATCCGCACTTTGTTCATTAAGTGGGCAATGCATTGAAATAACATCACTTGTCTTTAAAAGGGTGTCAAAATCGACAAATTTTTGGTCTGCTTTTGGGGTGCGGGTGTAAACGATAACCCGCATTCCAAGGGCAGTTGCCGCCTTTTCAACCGCTTGACCAATGCTACCGTAACCAACAATACCAAGGGTTTTGTCATAAACTTCGTCAGTTGCAAAAACAAGCGGTGCAAAACATTTTGATTTAACCCATCCGCCTTGTTTTACAAAGTCATCATATTTTGCAATTTCGGTAAAGTGCATTAAAATATATGCCATTACCTGCTGTGCCACCGCATTTGTAGAATAACTGCCTGCGTTTGCAACCACAATTCCCTTTTCCTTTGCGGCTAAGATATCGATATTGTTATATCCCGTTGCAAACAACCCGATATAACGAAGCCGCGGGGCATTTTCCATTACCTCGCGGTCGATTATAACCTTATTTGTAAGGATGATATCAGTATCCTTAACCTCATTTAAAAGTTCATCCCTTGAAATGCCCGAAAATTCAAAAACCTTGCCGAATTCCCCCAAAATTTCAAGTGATAAATCGTTATGTGACTTTAAACTTGCGCTGTCAGTTACCAGTATTTTCATCTTTTGCGGTTACCTTCTTTTTTGTGCCGTCGGGCTGAACGATATAAGTGTTTTCAAGTTGGGATACAAGACTTTGTTTAAAGGAGTCGATATATTCCCTTCTTAAAAGATATTGCTCTTGCTTTAAGTCGGATCGTAGCCATGTCGTTCTGTGAGCCAAGGAGTTGATCATTTGGTTTGTCTT
>JAZSNW010000129.1:0-16369 GCA_045536615.1 Acutalibacteraceae bacterium
GTAACAAAATTGTAACAAAAAACAAGAGCCAAACTGCGTTTAGCTCTTGTTTTTTCTATATGCTAAATAATCTTCTAAAATGATAACTGCGGCGACAGCGTCAACCACTTCTTTGCGTTTTTTACCGCGTGTGTCGGTAAAGTTAAGCGCCGTGTGTGCCGAAACGGTGGTGCAGCGTTCGTCCCACATAACAACTTCTAAATTGGTTGCGGTTTTGATTTTTTCGGCAATTTCGGTGCATTCTTCAGCACGCCAGCCCAAACTGCCGTCCATATTTTTTGGCAGCCCCACCACAATAAGCTCAGCCGAAAGTTCTTTTGCTTTTTCACAAATTTTAACAATCAGCTTTTCGGTGTTATATTCGTTTATAACGCATTTGGGAAATGCAAAGCCCTCGCTTTTGTCAGAAACGGCGATACCTGTGCGTGCTTTTCCCAAGTCGACTGACATTATAATCATTTTTGCACCTCATTTCCCATAAATGCGGTAAGCCGACTTCTTTGGGGAATTAAATCTTGGGGTAGGTGTGTAGAATCATTATAATATTTTAAATCAACATTAAAATCATCGTCAACCTCTAAATAACAAACGGCTGTGTTATCAAGCAAGGGTGCATCTTTAAGGCGGGTAATGTCGTTAAACATAAAACGGCACAAAATGCAGCGTAAAACACCGCCGTGTGTTGCAAAAGCAACGGTTTTACCTTTGTTATTTTTCACAATTTTCCAAAATGCGTTTTCACTGCGGATATATGCATCACGCATTGCTTCGCCACCCTCGGGTGCAAAATCTTCGGGGTGGTTAAACCAAGCATCCTTCATTTCGGGGTGGGCATTAAAGGTTTCAAGGAAGGGTTTACCCTCAACAAAGCCGCCGTTTAGCTCGGTAAGGCCGTCAAGCACTTCAACCTTTAAACTGCGGTTGCCCTTAATTGCTAATGCAGTTTTATAAGCCCTTATAAGCGGACTTGAATAGATTTTATCAAGCTCGATATTTTCAAAACGCTTTTCCAAGCATTTAAGCTGTTTTTCACCGATTTCGGTAATATCCAAATCGGTTATACCTTGAAAAATGCGCATAACATTGCCTAATGCCTCGCAATGTCTAACCATGTAAATTTTTGTCAAATGAATCACCAAAGGAATTATAACATTTTACCGGCACAAAAACAAGATTAAATCGAAATTTCGTTTTCACTTTTTCCATTTTCAAAAAAATCATTAAGATTTTTAACGGTGGTTTCAGCAATGGCAGACAGTGCTTCACGGGTTAAAAATGCTTGGTGAGAAGTTACAATAACATTAGGCATTGAAATCAAACTGCTTAAAGTGTCATCGTGTATAATTTCGTCCGAAAAATCTTCAAAAAACAGGTCGGTTTCTTCTTCATAAACATCAAGACCTGCCGCACCTACCTGACCGCTTTTAAGCCCTGCAATAAGTGCGCCCGTGTCAACCAATTTTCCGCGTGAGGTGTTTATTATATAAGCACCCTTTTTCATTTTTGAAATAGAGTTTTCGTTTATTAAATATTTGTTTTCTTGGGTTAGGGGGCAGTGAAGTGAAATAATGTCAGACTTTTTGAGTAAATTTTCAAGTGTTTCATATTTACCGCAAAAATCTTTATTTTCGTAAGGGTCATATCCAATTATATTCATGCCAAAGCCCTTGCAAATATCGGCAAATACCTGACCGATTTTACCCGTACCGATAATGCCGACGGTTTTGTTTTTAAGGTCAAATCCGGTTAAAGCATCAAGCGAAAAGTTATGGTCACGCGTGCGGATATATGCGCGGTGAAGTTTGCGGTTTAAAAGCAAAATCATTGCCATTGTGTGCTCGGCAACAGCATAGGGAGAATAGGCGGGCACACGCACAACGGTAACTCTGCCGTTGGCGGCCTTTAAATCTACATTATTATAACCCGCACAACGAAGTGCAATAATCTTAACGCCGAAACTTTCAAGTTTATCAATTACTTTTCGGTTTATATTATCGTTTACAAAAGCGCACACACCATCGCAGCAAGCCGCCATACTTACTGTATCTTCATTTAGTTTATTTTCAAAAAAGCGGATATTAAGGTCATCACTTTTATATTTTTCAAAACTTTCGCGGTCATAGCTTTTTGTGTCAAAAAAGGCAATGGTTTTCAAAAATTGTCACCTCTAATTAAAATATAAGGTTATTATTTTCAAAATTTTTGTCTATATACACTATTGTAAAATTTGTCGTTTTTTTGTATAATTACCTTAATAATTCTAAAAAAGGAAGGGTAAGTATGAAAAAGTATCTTAATCGACTTTTTATTGACGGACTTTCGGGTATGGCTTATGGTTTGTTTTCAACCTTAATTATTGGTACAATCATTTGCCAAATCGCCTCGCTTTTAGGTAATAATGTATTTGCAGATTATCTTAATGCGATGGGCAGCGTTGCCAAAACCCTAACGGGTGCCGGTATAGGTGTTGGTGTTGCTTGTAAATTAAAAGCATCGCCTTTGACAACCGTTGCCGCCGCAGTTGCAGGTATGGTTGGCGCTTTTCCCGATTTTGCAAAAGAAGCATTTGCTGTTGGTACACCGGGTGAACCTTTAGGTGCTTTTATTGCGGCTTATGTTGCCATTGAAATTGGTTATCTTGTTTCGGGCAGAACAAAGGTGGATATAATTGTTACCCCCATTTGTTGCATTTTAACCGGTGCAGCTGCGGGTTACTTTGTTGGCCCTTACATCTCAACCTTTATGAAATGGGTTGGCGAACTTGTAAACGTTAATGTCGAGCAAAGCCCAATTTTAGGCGGTATGCTTGTATCGGTTGTAATGGGTATTTTGCTTACTTTGCCAATTTCTTCCGCAGCAGTTGGCATTTCAATGGGTATTACAGGTCTTGCCGCAGGTGCTGCTACCATCGGTTGTTGCTGCAATATGGTTGGTTTTGCGGTTATAAGCTATCGCGAAAACAAATTCGGCGGTTTGGTGGCTCAAGGTATCGGCACTTCTATGATTCAAATGCCAAACATAGTGCGCCATCCTTTAATTTGGCTGCCTTCAATAATTTCAAGCGCAATTTTAGGTCCTGTTTCCTCGGCTTTACTTAAAATGGTAAGCAACCCTGTTGGCTCGGGTATGGGCTCGGCAGGGCTTGTTGGTCAGTTTATGGCTTATGACAGTATGGTGGCTGCGGGCGTTTCACCTGTTGTAACCCTTTTGGAAATTGTGCTTATGCACTTTGTTTTACCAGCTATTGTTACTTTGGCTATTGCCGAAGCAATGAGAAAGCTTGGCTGGATAAAATCAGGCGATATGAAGTTGGTATCTGCCAATGCGTAAAAAGGAAAGAACATTAGAAGCGGTTTTGCGCCTTGAAAAATTATATCCCGATGCAATTTGCTCACTTAAATATGAAGATGCTTTTCAGCTTTTAATTGCAACGCGCCTTTCGGCACAGTGCACCGATAAGCGTGTTAATATGGTAACGCCTGATTTATTTCGCGAATTTCCAACCCCCGAAAAAATGGCAAATGCCGATATTAAAAGGGTAGAGGAGCTTATTAAAACCTGCGGTCTTTACAAAACAAAGGCAAAGGATTTAGTAAAAATCGGTCAACAAATTGTTAATGATTTTGGCGGTAAGGTGCCTGATACCATTGAAGAATTAACAACCCTTTCGGGCGTGGGTAGAAAAACCGCAAATTTGGTGGTTGGTGATATTTACAAAAAACCCGCCGTTGTGTGTGACACTCACTTTATCCGCATTTGCAACCGCTTGGGGCTTGTTAAAACCGAAAATCCTTTAACTGTTGAAAAAGAAATGCGAAAACTTTTACCAAGTGATAAATCAAACGATTTTTGTCACCGCAGTGTGCTTTTCGGTAGGGATGTTTGCATTGCACGAAATCCGAAATGTAATGAATGCGTATTATCGGATATTTGCCCAAAGATTATAAAGAAAAGGTGATTTTGTGACCTTTAAAAAATGCTGTTTTTCGGGATACAGACCGTCAAAATTTCCGTTTCCTTTTAAACAAGGCAATGCCGATTTTCAGGTGCTTATACGAAATTTAACCACCACAATTTCGGCGCTTATTGCTGATGACTGCACAGTATTTTACACAGGCATGGCAACAGGGTTTGATATCCTTGCCGGTGAGGTTGTATTGCTTTTTAAAAAACAACACCCAGACATAAAAATTATTGCAGTCGTGCCTTTTGAGGAACAGGAGAAATCATATTCGCTTGATTGGAAAAATCGTTACACAACTGTTTTAAATGCATGTGACGAAGTTATTGTATTATCGAAAGAATACCACGCAGGTTGTTATCAAAACCGCAATAAATATATGGTTGACAATAGCGATTATGTTGTAACTTGGTATGACGGAAAGCAGGGTGGAACACGAAACACCTTAAATTATGCCCAAAAGAAAAAGCGTTATATAGTAAATATAAACACAGAATATTTAAAAGAATTTAATAATTTACAGGAAAAAATTGAAATTTAACTTAAAAACCGCCGATTTCGGCGGTTTTTCTTTTGAAAAAGTATTGACAAAGAATGTCGAAGTAAGTATAATTGTATACAACAATACAAGGAGTGATAAATTTGTTAGAACTTTCGAACAAGACAAATTTGCTTGAGCAAAAAATTTATAAATACGATTTACAGGATGTTGCCGACCCAAATCTTTATCGTGATATTTATTCTTATGATTCGGTGCCAAAGGTTGCATTCAACCATCGCCGTGTGCCAATGGGAATGCCTGAAGAGATTTGGATAACCGACACATCACTTCGTGATGGTCAACAGTCGGTAGAGCCATATACCGTAAAGCAAATTGTTGATTTATATAAGCTTATGTCAAAGCTTGGTGGCCCATATGGTATAATCCGCCAAACCGAATGCTTTGTTTACAGTAAAAAAGACAGGGAAGCGATACAAAAGTGCCAAGAATTAGGTCTTAAATTCCCTGAAATTACCACTTGGATAAGAGCAAGTAAAGAAGACTTTAAACTTGTTAAAGATTTAGGTATTCGTGAAACGGGTATTTTGGTTTCTTGCAGTGACTATCACATTTTCAAAAAACTTAAAAAGACTCGTAAAGAAGCGCTTGATACCTATCTTGCGGCAGTTGCCGAGGCATTCGAAGCTGGTGTTATGCCCAGATGCCATTTGGAAGATATAACCCGTGCTGATTTTTACGGTTTTGTTGTACCTTTTGTTAATGAACTTATGAAAATGTCAAAGGATGCTAAAATCCCCGTTAAAATTCGTGCTTGCGACACAATGGGTTACGGCGTACCTTATACCGAGGTTGCCTTGCCCCGAAGTGTACCCGGTATCATTTACGGTTTACAGCACTATTCCGATGTGCCGAGTGAAATGCTTGAATGGCACGGTCATAACGACTTTTATAAAGCCGTTGCCAACGCTTCTACTGCTTGGCTTTATGGTACAAATGCGGTTAACTGTTCTTTGCTTGGCATTGGTGAAAGAACGGGTAATATTCCGCTTGAAGCAATGATTATGGAATATGCTTCACTTCGTGGTTCGTTAGATGGTATGGATACCACCGCAATTACTGAAATTGCCGAATATTTTAAAAACGAAATGGGTTATGAAATACCCGCAATGACACCCTTTGTTGGTAGAAACTTTAATGTAACACGTGCGGGCATTCACGCCGACGGTCTTTTAAAGGATGAAGAGATTTACAACATTTTCGACACACAAAAAATCTTAAACCGTCCCGCAAGTGTATCAATTGGTAAAACAAGTGGCCTTGCAGGTATTGCTTATTGGATAAATACCAACTATCGTTTAAGTGGTGATGATGCATTAGATAAAAAAGATCCGCTTATTATTAAGCTTAAAGAATGGGTAGATGCCGAATATGAAGATGGCAGACAAACTACACTTTCTAATTTCGAGCTTGAAACTAAAATCGAAGAGCTATCTCACGGCAAATTTAAAAGAATTTAGGAGAATGTAAAATGGAACATAAAACTGTTTCTTTGGCTGACCAGGTGTTTGAACACCTTGAAACCGATATTTTAGGTGGTAAATACCAACGTGGTGATATTTTAACCGAAAATAAGTTGAGTGAAATTTTGGGTGTAAGCCGTACTCCGATACGTGAGGCACTCCGTCGCCTTATGCAAGAAAATTTAATTATTGAAACGGGCAAAGGGGCAATGGTGCTTGGTATTAGTGATAAAGATTTGGAGGATATATATATTATTCGTCAACATCTTGAAGGTCTTGCCGCAAAGATGGCGGCCGAAAGTGCAACCGAAGAAGAAATTAACGAGCTTAAATCCGCTTTAGAACTTCAGGAATTTTATCTTTCGAAGAACAACAGCGAACAAATAAGAGTAATGGACAATAAATTCCACGAGCTTTTATATAAAATCAGCGGAAGTCACGTTTTTTATAACACACTTTTGCCGCTTCACAAAAAGGTTCAAAAATACCGCAAGGTATCAATTCAAAGTGCTTCTCGTGCCGCCGATTCGGTAGATGAACACAGAAAAATATTAAATGCGATAATCGCACGTGACGGTGACGCTGCGGCTAAATACACCGCCGAACACGCTAAAAATGCATATAACCACATAGCAGGAAAGGACTGATATAAATGGGTTTAACCATAGCACAAAAAATTATTAAAGCCCATATGATAAGCAGTGAAATGACCGTAGGGGAAGAAGTTGCACTTAAAATTGACCAAACCCTAACCCAAGATGCCACAGGTACAATGGCGTATCTTGAATTTGAAACAATGGGACTTAAAAGGGTTAAAACCGAAAAAAGTGTTGCTTATATTGACCATAACACCTTGCAGTCGGGTTTTGAAAACGCCGACGACCACCGCTATATTCAGTCGGTTTGTAAAAAACACGGCATCTATTTTTCACGCCCAGGTAACGGTATTTGCCACCAAGTTCATCTTGAACGATTTGGCAAACCGGGTAAAACCTTAATTGGTTCTGACAGTCACACCCCTACAGGCGGCGGTATAGGTATGCTTGCAATGGGTGCGGGCGGTCTTGATGTTGCTGTTGCAATGGGCGGCGGCACTTATTACATCACAATACCCAAAATGTATAAGGTAAATCTTGTAGGCAAATTAAATCCATTTGTTACCGCAAAGGATATCAGTTTGGAAATTCTTCGCATTTTATCAGTTAAAGGTGGTGTTGGTGCTATAATCGAATGGGGTGGCGAGGGTATTAAATACTTGTCTGTTCCCGAACGCGCAACCATTACAAATATGGGCACCGAACTTGGCGCTACCACCTCAATTTTCCCGTCTGATGAAGTTACCAAAGCGTTTTTAGAGGCCGAGGGCAGAGGTGAAGATTATATCGAGCTTAAAAGTGATGATGACGCTGTTTATGACCGCATAATCGATATTGATTTAAATAAATTAAAACCGCTTATTGCTTGTCCCCACAGCCCTGACAATATCGTAACTGTTGAATCACTTAAGGGCACAAAGGTTGACCAGGTTTGCATTGGCTCTTGCACAAACTCATCACTTTTGGATATGTTAAAGGTTGCAGCTCTCTTAAAGGGCAAAACCATCGACCCATCGGTTAGTCTTTCAATTTCGCCCGGTTCGAAGCAGGTTTTAACAATGCTTGCTGACTGTGGCGCTTTATCGGATATTTTAGCAAGCGGTGCCCGTGTGCTTGAATGTGCTTGCGGTCCCTGTATCGGTATGGGCTTTTCGCCCAATTCAGCAGGTGTGTCACTCCGCACTTTTAACCGCAACTTTATTGGTCGCAGCGGTACTGCTGACGCAAGTGTTTATCTTGTTTCACCCGAAACAGCGGTTGCAGCAGCTATTACAGGTTATATAACCGACCCACGCTTGCTCGGTGATATGCCCGAAATTAAAATGCCTGCAAGCTTTAAAATCGATGACAGTGCGGTTATCGCTCCCGCAAGTGAGGAAGAGGCCGCTGAAATCGAAGTTTTACGCGGTCCTAATATTAAACCTTTCCCCGAAGCAAAACCGCAAGAAGACACCCTTTCAGCCGAATTAGTGTTAAAGGTTGGTGACAATATCACAACCGACCACATTATGCCGGCGGGCGCAAAGATTTTGCCCTATCGCTCTAATATTCCGCACCTTTCAAATTTCTGCTTTGGTGTGTGCGACAGCACTTTCCCCGAAAGAGCAAAAGCACTTGGTAAAAGCATTATTGTTGGCGGCAGCAACTATGGTCAGGGCTCATCCCGTGAACACGCAGCCCTTGTGCCAATGTATTTGGGTGTTCGTGCCGTTATTACAAAAAGCTTTGCAAGAATTCACATTGCAAACCTTATAAATTCAGGTATTATGCCCTTAACCTTTAAAAATGCTGACGATTACGATAAGCTTAACCAAGGCGATAAACTTACCTTAACTGATGTTTTCGGCGGTATGGATAAGGGTGAAATTATTCTTAAAAATGAAACAACAGGCGAAGAATTTACAGTTTGTTGCAGCTTTACCGAAAGACAAAAGGCCATTTTAAAGGCGGGTTCGCTTTTGCAATATACAAAGGACGGTGAATAAAATGCAACAGTATATTGATAGAGCTGTTGAGCAATTTAAAACCCTTTTAACACAGCAAATTGCTCGCCAGCAAGAAATGGAAAAGAATTGTGAAGCTACCGATTATCAAAAGCTTGATAAAATTATTATCGGTATATGCTCTGGCGATGGTATAGGCCCAATAATTTCAAAAGAAAGCGAACGCATTTTAAATTACATTTTAAAGGATGAAATCGCAAACGGTAAGGTTGAACTTCGCACTATTGAGGGCTTAACTATTGAAAACCGAATTGCTAAAAATAAGGCGATTCCAGATGATGTTTTGGCCGAAATTAAAGCATGTAATGTAATTTTAAAGGCGCCGACTACCACCTTAAAGGGTGGTACACTTGAAAGTGCAAATGTTGCAATGAGGAGAGAACTTGACTTATATGCCAATGTTCGCCCTGTGCAAGTTCCCGAACAAAATATTGACTGGACATTTTATCGCGAAAATACCGAGGGTGAATATGTTCTTGGCAGCAAGGGTATTGATATTCCTGACACCTTGGCATTTGACTTTAAGGTAACAACAAATGCGGGTACACGCCGTATTTGCCGTGCCGCTTTTGAATTTGCCCGTAAAAACGGCAAAACAAATGTTGCCATTGTTACAAAGGCAAATATTATGAAAAAGACCGACGGTAAATTCTCGCAAATTGCACACGAAATTGCCGCCGAATACCCCGAAATCATCGCTGAAGAATGGTATATCGATATTATGACCGCTAACCTTGTGAACGAAAATATCAGAAGCAAGTTCCAAGTGTTTGTAATGCCGAATTTGTATGGTGACATTATCACCGACGAAGCCGCACAAATTCAAGGCGGTGTCGGTACTGCGGGCAGTGCAAATATTGGTGACAAATATGCAATGTTCGAGCCAATTCACGGCACCGCACCTCGCCTTATTGAAGCGGGCAGGGGAGATTATGCAAACCCCACCTCTATGTTTAAGGCAACAGAAATGATGCTTCGCCATATTGGTTTTATCGATAAGGCAGATAAATTATCAAAAGCCCTTACAATTTGCACCGAAACCGAGAAAAAGGTTGTTGTTGATGATACCGACAACAGCGCAACCTGTTCAGAGTTTGGTCAGTATGTAATGGATACAATAGAAAAAATGTAAAATTATAACCCACTCAAAAGAGTGGGTTTTGTTTTATTTATATTTATCAACTGCTTTATTTAAAAACTCCTTAATTTCTTGGCGCAGGGCTTCGGGCTTTACAACCTCAACCTCATCAGCATATTGCACCGCCTAATAAAGCATTGCCTTGGGACTTGCGTTAAGTGTTACAGTTATGTCGTCGCCATCTGGCTTAATATCAACGCTTTTGCCAAACCAGTCAATAATTTGGTCAACCATTTTATCACAGGTTTTTATAACAATACGTTCGGGCTTGTCGTTGTACATATAGGGCATTGCGGTGGTTAAATTTTGGTAATTTATTCCGTTTTTATAACCCTCAACCTCGTTTATCGGCACAATATCGTGCTTTGAAACGCGAATGTTTGTTATATGGTCAAGTCGGTGATAAACCATATGTCCCCAATATTTGCTGTATCCCATTAAATAATAACGCTGATTATGTAAAATAAGCTGATAGGGGCTTACACGCTGAAAGGATGATTTATGCAAATTCTTATCTGTGCCGAATTTGTTATAATCATATTCAACCATTTTGTTTTGCTCAATGGCATCGTCTACAACCTCAATGCTGTAAAAAAGCGACTGGTTGTCGGTTTTACCCCAATCATTTACCGAATAAATATTCTTAACATGGCGTCTAAAATATTTGTTTGAAAGACCGCAAAGCTTGTTTATAAGCTCTTTTGAATGGTTGGCGGTGATATATTTACTTGCCAAAACACCGTCAATTAACAAACGAAGTTCGCTGTCTTCAAAACGGCGTTCCACAAGATAGCAACCTTGTTTTGTCGACTCAATTTCATACCCCGCCTCTCTCAAAAGGGCAATGTTTCGGCCAACGGTTTTGCGTTCTAATTCAATGCCAAAATCCTTTGACAAAAGGTTAAGAATATCCTCTTGTTTAAGTGGGTGTTCACTGTCGCTATAGGTTTCAAGAATTTCTAAAACACGCAAAAGGGCTAATTTTTTTGGCTCAAAGCAATCCATCATTTTACCCCCAAAACACAGTTAAAAACTGTTTTATTGTCGCATTTTCCTTCAATATAAAAGCCGTAATCGGTTTGCTTTTTATAAACTTTAATTTCATCACCGAAAAATGTTTGCGCTAAAAATGATATTTGCACGTCTTTTACATTTAATAATTCAAATTCATCGGGTGTAAAACAGTTTAACGCCATTCTAAGATAGGCAATGTTATTTGTGTGCCGATTTGTGTCAATATCGACAAAACGGCAGGTGTGGGTGTGGTTAAAATCTTCATCACTCACCGTTTCACGCACTCTTATAAATTCACCCGCACCGCTTAAAAAGTCGCGGTGTGGCATTTCGGTGGGGTAGCACACGCTGTTTGTACGGCGGATTTCCTTTGTGGTGTAGTCAAGAGTACACCATTCGCTTGTGCCCGCAACCAAATTTTCACCGTTTTTTGTCATTAAAAAGTCACGCCCAAAGCGCACACCCTTAACGGTGGTCGGCCAGGTTTCAGCGGTAAGAACTTCATCCATAACGGGCAAACGGTTAAATTTAAGCTTAAACTTGCTTAAAACCCAAAACGCGTTAGATTTTTCTAAAAGTGTTGGCCCGTCAACACCAATTTCTATTGAATGAGTACCCGTAATTGCCTGAAAAAGCTGGGCAATATGGTCAATTCGCATTTTCCAATTTGAATCAACATCGGTGCTTCTAACTGTATAATCGGTTTTGTAAAAATTTTGCATTTAAATCACCAAAATTATTTTACCACATTTTTAAATTCTATTCAATACCTCATTGGTAAATATTGCACTATTAAATATTTGATGGTATACTGCATGTGGGAGGGTTAATTATGGAAGAAAAAGTAATTGATTTAAAAATCGCAAGAAAAACCTTTTCAATAATTGGTTTTTCGCTTTGTGTTTATATTGTTGTTGGAATTCTTGCACAGTTAGCTTTTGCATATATTCCGGCACTTATTTTCGGCAAAGATAATTGGTATTACAACACCTCTTGGGGACAATGGATTTTGAACTTTGTTCCAATGTATTTATTTGCTTTGCCTGTATTCGCACTTATAATGCGGGCTTTGCCGGCACAAAAACCAACCGAAAATAATTTAAGTTTCGGCAAAATGTTTGTTTGCTTTTTAATTTCTTATGCTGTTCTTTATGCCGGTAACATTATTGGCATGGTGTCTGCATTTATTTTTTCAGGTGGCCGTGCACAAAACCCGGTTGCCGACATTGCAATGGATATGAATCCGCTCAAAGTTGTGGTTGTGGTATTTTTGGCACCATTTTTTGAAGAACTGATTTTTCGCAAACTAATTCTTGACCGCATTGGAAAATATGGTGAAAAAATTGCTATAATTTTATCCGCTTTTGCTTTTGGGCTTTTGCATCAAAATCTTTTTCAGTTCTTTTACGCTTTTGGCGTTGGTTTGGTATTCGGTTACATTTATATGCGAACAGGCAAAATTAGATATTCTGTAATTTTGCATATGATTGTTAATTTTATGGGGTCGGTTATCGCACCTTGGATTTTAAAATTGGTTGATATAGAAATGCTGACAAATTTTAATTCCAACATTACATCTCAAGAATTACTTGCAACACTTTTAGAAATTATGCCGGGTCTGTTGGTTTTTCTTTTATATGCAATGTTATTAAACGGAATTATTGTGGCAGGTATGGTGCTTTTTATTATAAATATTAGAAAACTGAAATGGAATAAAACCGAACTTGAATTGCCAAGGGATAGGGTATTTAAAACCGTTTATCTTAATGCGGGTATAATTTGTTATGTTGTGGTTTGTAGTGTGTTTATAATTTTATCGTTGTTTTAAAAAGAAAAAGCTTCCCAAACGGGAAGCTTTTTTAAGTTGGTGCGGGTGACAGGACTTGAACCTGCACGCGTAAGCGCTAGCTCCTAAGGCTAGTGCGTCTGCCAATTCCGCCACACCCGCATATTAAGTTGTTTTTTAAAAAATACTGCAAACTTGCAGCCGCACACTGCGTGACTCTTGCGGTACCCAAAGTTTAAAACGGCTTGGAGCGCCTATAAACTTTGACCGCGGCGCCTTTTTGTTTTCGCTGCATCGTCCACTGGACGCGCTCAAACTCAAAGCTGCCAATTCCGCCACACCCGCGAATATAAAGTAAATATATAATAACATTTTTTCAAAAAAAGTCAAGTTTAAATTTTATCTTAATTTTTTGCATAAATCTTGCTGTGTGATAAAAAATTATTTAAACGGCGAGGTGTTTTTTATGCAGATAATTTCGTTTTTACCAATAATTTTAACTCTTGTTTTAATGCTATGGTTTAATTTGTCGGCAAAGTGGTGTCTTATTGCATCGTGGGTTTTGGCCTTAATAATCGGCATTTTTTCTTTAAATATTTCGGTTTTTCCGCTTTTGGCAGCATCATTGTTTGGGGCGCTAAATTCTTTGGATATTTTTGTTATAATTTTCGGCGCAATATTGCTTATGAACACCTTAAAGCTTTCGGGTGGGGCGGTAGCCATAAATAATGGGTTTATGAAGATTTGCCCCGACAAGCGTATTCAGGCGCTAATTATTGGCTTTTCGTTTTGTTCTTTTATCGAAGCAGCGGCGGGCTTTGGCACACCCGCAGCATTGGCGGCACCCTTAATGGTATCGCTTGGCTTTCCACCACTTTGTGCGGTTATGATTGCGCTAATTTGCGATTCTACTGCCGTTTCCTTTGGGGCAGTAGGCACGCCCGTAACCTCGGCTTTAAATGCCTTGGGGCTTTCTAATAATGCCGAATTTACTAATAATTTCACTCTTACAACCGCAATAATTCACCTTGCGGTAGGCACTTTTTTGCCTTTAATTGTGGTAATGCTTACAACCAAAATTTTTGGCAAAGAAAAGTCATTTAAACCGGCGTTAAAGGTATTACCTTTTGCAATTTTTACAGGGCTTTCATTTACTGTGCCAATGCTTTTAATAACCTTGCTTTTAGGTTATGAATTTGCCTCACTTTTAGGTGCTTTAATTTCAATAATTTTAACGGTTTTTGCTGCAAAAATCGGGTTTTTAGTGCCAAAAAATAAATGGGATTTTGAAACACAAGAAAACTGGAAAAAAGACTGGTTAAGCGAAGAAAAAACAAAGCAAAATGAGTACACAAAAATATCCCTTATAAAAGCGTGGACACCATATATTTTAGTGGCTTTAATCTTGGTAATTACCCGTATACCGCAGCTTAAAATTAAGGGTATATTAAATGAAACACCCTTTGTTTTAAAGGTTAATAATCTATTTGGTTTTGATAATTTGGATTGGAGCTTTAAATGGGCATATTTGCCTGGCACATTTTTTGTTTTGGTGTCACTTTTTACATTTTTGCTTCACAAAATGAAAAAACCGCAAATTAAATCCGCTTTTACAGCTACTATAAAGCAGGTGTCATCCGCCGCAGTTGCTTTGATTTTTGGCTTGGCTTTGGTAGAGGTTATGAAATTTAAAAACGGTGAAAATATCAGTATGATGGACCAAATGGCAACCTTACTTTCAAAGGCGGGAAGTGGAATTTATCTTTTAATTTCGCCATTTATTGGTGTTTTAGGGGCGTTTGTTTCGGGGTCGGCAACTGTTTCAATGAATTTGTTTTCAAATTTGCAGTTTAGCACCGCCGAAATGCTGAAAATACCTACCGAAATTATATTATCTTTACAATGCGTTGGTGCTGCAATAGGTAATATGATTTGTGTAAATAACATTGTTGCCGCCTGTGCCACCGTTGGCATTGCAAAGCGAGAGGGCAAGATTATAAAACTAAATTTTATACCGCTTTTGATATACACCTTTTTAAGCGTTTTTACGGTTTTATTGATAATGTTATTAACACTTGCCTAAATAAAATTTTTATGGTAAAATATTATATAATATTTTAAAATTAAGGAACTTTAAAAATGTTTAAAATTAAAAAGCTTTTTGCAATTATATTAGCGCTCTTGGTTTTGCTGCTAACTTCTTGTGAATATAAGGTTGAAATTAACAGTATCCCTTCTGATGATAACAACAGTGTTACAAGTGGAAACAACAGTGTAAACGGAAATAGCTCGGTTACACGACCGCCTTGGGTAACGGGCGATAAGGATGAAAGTACAGATAATTCTTACACACCAACCGTTAAGCCCGATGGTAGCGTTACATTAAAACCGTCAGAGCCGCAGGATAACACAAGCTCAACCGACGAAAAACATGTTGATGAGGATAATAACGGTCGTTGTGATAAGTGTAATAAATCGGTTTTGGTTTATATCGATTTTTTTGCGGTTAATGACCTTCACGGTAAAATCAATGATGATGCAAAGCAACCCGGTGTGGACGAGCTTACAACATACTTTAAGCTAATGTATCAAAGCGAAGACAATGTTGTTGTGCTTTCAAGCGGTGATATGTGGCAGGGCAGTTCGGAATCTAACCTTACAAAAGGCAACCTTACAACCGAATGGATGAATTATATTGGTTTTGAAGGTATGGCTATCGGCAACCACGAATATGACTGGGGAAGTGCTGCTATTGAAAACAATAGCAAAATCGCTGATTTTCCGCTTTTAGCCATAAATATTTACGCAAAAAATGATAATCAGCGGGTTGATTATTGCAAATCATCTGTTTTGATAGAACGCGATGGCGTAAAAATTGGCATTATAGGTGCGGCGGGGGATAATTATTCTTCAATTGCATCAGATATGTCGAAAGATGTTTATTTTAAAACCGGAAGTGAACTTACAAAACTTGTAAAAGCCGAAAGTGAAAAGCTTCGCCGTCAGGGTGCTGACATTATTGTTTATTCACTTCACGACGGACATAATAAATCTTCAAGTGGTAAGGGAATGATAGCCGATGAAACCCTTGCAGGATATTATGATGTGTCACTTTCCAGCGGTGGTTATGTTGATGTTGTATTTGAAGCACACACCCATCAAAATTATGTTTTAAAAGATGCTTACGGCGTTTATCATTTGCAGGGTGGGGGCGAGAACAAGGGTATTTCCCATGTTGAAATTGCTTATAACTCGGCAAATGATAATAAAATTGTTACCGATGCTGAATATATTTTAAATGCGCTTTACCAAAACCTTGATGATGATGATATTGTAGAAAATCTTCTTGAAAAATATGAGGACGAGCTTTTGATTTCAGGCAAGGTTTTAGGTAATAATCCAAGCACCAAAAACAGCGAATACATAGAAGACCTTGTTGCACAGCTTTATTATGAAAAGGGCATTGAAAAATGGGGCAAAAAGTATGATATTGTACTTGGAGGAGGTTTTTTAAAGCTTCGCAGTCCCTATTATCTCTATGCGGGCGAGGTTAAATATTCAAACCTTTTAAGCATTTTACCCTTTGATAACGAGCTTGTGCTGTGCAGTATTAAGGGCAGTGATTTAAAATCAAAGTTCTTTGAAACTGATAATGAAGACTATCACATTTATTACGGCTCGTATGGTTCAAGTGTTAAAAATAACATTCAGTCAAGCAAAACATATTACATAATTGTTGATTCTTACACTTCGACTTACAAATATAACAACCTAACCGAAATTGAACGTTTAGGGCCTAATATATATACCCATAATTTATTAACAAACTATATTTTAACAAGCAAGCTT
>JAZSNW010000083.1:0-5411 GCA_045536615.1 Acutalibacteraceae bacterium
GCTTCGGGGTTGATTTTAACCGACTTTACAAGGTGTTTACCGTCAACAGTAATTTCCACCATACCGCCACCTGCTGTGGCTGTATATTCTCTTTGTTCTAAATCGGCTTGTAAATTTTGCATATCTGCCTGCATTTTTTGTGCCTTTGCAAGCATTTGGTTCATATTGCCGCCACCATTATTTGGAAGTCTTACTTTCATAATTAATTATCTCCTAAATCAGTTAATTTCAAGGTTTTTAAGTTTGTCTGCCAAAGCGGTTAAAGGGTCACTTTCAGCAGTTTTTTGGGGTTTAGTATATGGCCCCAATTTATAAGTCACACCAAGCACCTGTTCGGCCGCTTCGCGAATGCTTTGCTTATATCTTCCGCCCTCTTGCCTGATAAGACTTTTAAACTGTGAATTGGGCGCATCGATAAGCAAATATTCACCGTTTATATATGCCTTTGAATCGTTAAGCACGGCAGCAATTAAGGGGCAGTTTCGTGTGAGAAGTGCAAGGATTTCGTTCCATTTTTTTACTTCACCATCATTTACGGGCACAGCTTCGGGGTTGTCCGCATCGGTGGGCATTGGTGGAACTTCATCTTCTATAATATCTTCTAAAACAGGTTCGTTTTCTATAATTTCAGGTTCCGGTTTTTTAACAGCGGGAACTGCTTTAACCTTCACAGCGCCGCTTTCTAAAATTGAAATTCGGCGTTCTAATGAATCAATATCGGTTGAAAGTTCTGGATTGCAAAGTTTTACAACCGCCATTTCCATTTCACAGCGCCTGTCCCCCGTTTTCATTAAAGCGGTGGCCGACTGCAAAACATTTAAAGTGTAAATAATTTCTTTAATGTCAAATTTTTCGGCTTGTTTTTCAAGTGCGCTAAGTCGGTTGGCAGAACACACAATAGGCCTTTTGCCCGAACGAACGGTTTTAATAATCATTAAATCGCGATAATGCAAAATCATCTCATTCAAAAGGCGGGACATATCAACCGACGAATTGTGCAATTTATCAATCATCAAAAGCGCTTTATCAGTATCCATTGCTTTTATAGCGTCGCAAAGTTCCAAAAGATAGTCGTTGCCCGCCATTGCACAAACATTTTCAACAATGCTTTCATCAATGTTTTTACTGCTTGAAGCACACAAATCCAAAATTGAAAGTGCGTCACGCATACCGCCGTCTGCCGCAGAAGCAATTAAAGTTGCGGCATCGTCAGTTAAGGTTAAACCTTCAAGTTTTGCGATATATTGAAGGCGCTCGCAAATTTTTTGACTGTCAATTCTTCTGAAATCAAACCGTTGACAACGCGACAAAATCGTTGCGGGAAGTTTGTGAACCTCGGTGGTTGCCAAAATGAAAATTGCGTGTTCGGGTGGTTCTTCAAGGGTTTTTAAAAGTGCATTAAAAGCACCGATAGACAGCATATGCACCTCGTCAATGATATAAACGCGGTACTTTGACTGAACAGGTGTAAAGCCAATAATTTCACGAAGTTCGCGAATGTTGTCAACACCATTATTTGAAGCAGCGTCAATTTCAACAATATCAGTATTTTCGCCGTTTAAAAACAATTTACAACTTTCACATTCTAAACAAGGGTCGCCCTCTTTATTATTTGGGCAGTTTACAGCGTTTGCCAAAATTTTGGCACAGGTGGTTTTGCCTGTACCGCGTGTGCCCGTGAACAAATAAGCATGAACAGTTGTACCGTCACGCAATTCATTTTTTAAAACGGTTGTAATATGTTCTTGCCCAACAACATCTGAAAATGTTTGGGGGCGATATTTACGGTATAATGCCTGATAAGCCATTTTTACACCTCGGTTAAAATAATAATAAAAAACTTGCGCATCCGAATGTACGAATGAGCCGATTGACTGCGGCGCACAGAAAAATCTACTTAATGCTGCTCGGTTCCCCGCCTGACATGGTTCGTAGCATCCCGTCGCACAGGACCCGCCCATTCGCACATTCCGACACGCAATGCGCAATTTAACAAAGTTAATTTTAACATAAAATTAAACTTTTTACAATAGTAAAGATATAAATTGTTGAAAAAAATTCATAATTTTGTTATAATATATTTGTTTTTATATAGTATACTGCAAATAGTATCGTTTGACAGAGAAAAATGGGGAGAAATTTATCACACCATGAATAAAGAAATTTGGGATATTTTTAATGAAAATGGCGTTCTAACAGGTAAAACTGCTGTTAGAGGGCGCGGTTTTCTAAAACCCGGTGAATATCACCTTGTTGTGCATATTTGGGTTATGTCGCCCGACGGCAAGTTTTTAATTCAGCGCCGAAGCGAAAGAAAAAAACTTATGCCGGGTGAATGGGCCGCAACCGGCGGTGCCGCAATTTCGGGCGAAAGTTCGTTTATTGCTGCAAAGCGTGAACTTTTTGAAGAACTTGGCATTGAATCTAACGAAAACACACTTAAACAAATCTTCCACCTTAAAAGAAGAAATTCATTTTTAGATGTTTGGCTTATTGTTGCAAACCCCGAAATTGACAGCTTAACCCTTCAAGAAAGCGAAGTTGCCGAAGCAAAGTGGGTTGACGGTGATGAACTTGAAAAAATGATTAAATCAGGCCATTTTCACAATTACGGCAAAGAATATTTTCAAAAACTTTTTGAAAGCACCGACATTTTAGAAGGAGCAGTTTTATGACCCTTAACAAACAAAATAACACCTGTGCGCTGTGCCACGCATATCTTTTTGAAGAAGATGATGTGGTTTATTGCCCCGTTTGCGGTGCACCCCACCACAGAGAATGTTATAATTCGACTGGTCACTGTGCGCTTGAGGACACCCACGGCACAGATATGCAATATGATAAGTTAAAAGCGGCTGAAAAAGCCGCCAATAGCAAGGTCAATTACTCACAAAACACCAAAAAAGACGAAAATTACACCCCGGGTGATGAGATTTTTCAAAATCTTCCACCAATGGACTTTTTGGGTGGTGTAGCACCCGATGAAATTATTGAAGATGGCATAACCGCAAAGGAAGCACGCAATTTTGTTATTTCCAACACTGCACGCTATATACCAAAATTTAAACAGCTTTCCAAAAAGAACAAAATTTCTTGGAATTTTATGGCCTTTTTGTTCCCTTGCCAGTGGCTTTTGGCACGCAAGATGTATAAAAAAGGCTTTATAATCGGCGTTTTTATTTTGCTTTCTACCCTGCTTTCAATACCACTTAACAACACCCTTTTTAATTTGGGATTTTTTGATATTAAAACCCGCCAAGAAATTTTAACCTTTTTTGCAAATAACCTTTACGATATACATTGGACGACATTGCTTGCAGCTTTTGTTAGTTCGTCGCTTGACCTTGTGTTAAGAATTGTGGTTTCAATTTTAGGCGACTGGTGGTATAGACAACACACTATCTCTAAAATCAAGGAAATTAAAGCCAACAGCGACGATATTGCCGAAGATTTCAGAAAGCACGGCGGCATAAATTTGATTATGTTCCTTTTGGGCTTTATTGCGCTTAACTATATCCCCCAAATTATTGCACTTTTTATTTGAGGTTTTATATGAAATACACCACTTTATTTTTAGATTTAGATAACACTCTTTTGGATTTTTCAAAAGCCGAAGCTGTATCAATTAGGCGTGTTTTATCGGAACACGGCTTACCCTTTGACGATGATGCGGTTGAGGTTTATTCAAAAATAAACCGTGGCTGGTGGGAACGCTTTGAAAACGGCGAAATCCCAAAGGAAATGATTTACGAAGGTCGTTTTATCAGTTTTTGCGAACATTACGGCCTTACCGCTGACACCAAAACAATGGCGGTAAAATACACAACATATTTAGGTGAAAGTAATTATACCATAGATGGTGTTTTTGAAGTGCTTGACTATTTGAAATCACGCGGATATTACTTTTGCGCTACAACAAACGGGCTTTGCACCACACAATACAGCAGAATTAAGGGCTCGGGGTTGGAGCCATATTTTGACGGTGTTTTTGTGTCAGAGGATGCAGGCAGTCAAAAGCCCGACACCGAATATTTCGATTATGTCATTGACAAAATACCCGAAAAGGATAAATCAAAAATGCTTGTTGTGGGTGACAGTCAGTCATCCGATATTTTGGGCGGTATAAACAGCGGTATTGACACCTGCTGGTATAACCCCCAAAAAGTCAAAGGAAAATACACCCCAACCTATGAAATTGAAAGTTTAGAACAACTTAAAGAAATTTTATAATTATTATAAAAACACCGAGTGCCCGTTTTGGACACTCGGTTTTAATTTTATAGTTATTAGTTGCAAATTGTGAGTTCGGTATCTTTGTCGAAGAGGTGAATCTTCTTGGGTTCGAAAGCAATTTGAATTTTATCACCGGGTTTTGCAGTGTTTGTAGGAGCAACACGAGCGGTGATTTTTTGTTGTTCGCTATCCATGTAAAGATAGGTTTCAGCACCCATAAGTTCGGTAACTTCAACATCAGCTTCAACAATACCATCTTTATTTGCTTCGATAAGTTCGGGTTCGTTGTGAACATTTTCAGGACGGATACCCATAATAACTTCCTTGCCAACATATTCTTCAAGGCAGTTATCCTTGTTCTTTTCAGTGGGAAGTTTAATCTTAAACTTAACGCCTGCACGAGTTTTGGTATCTTCAGTGCCGTATTCAACGAAGAAATCGTCGCCTTCTTTAAGAAGTTTTGCTTCGATAAAGTTCATTTGAGGTGAACCGATAAAGCCAGCAACGAAGAGGTTGCAAGGATAGAGATAAAGGTTTTGAGGAGTGTCAACCTGTTGGATAAGACCGCTCTTCATAACTACGATTCTGGTACCCATTGTCATAGCTTCGGTTTGGTCGTGGGTTACGTAAATAAAGGTTGTACCCAAACGTTGATGGAGTTTTGAAATTTCGGTACGCATTTGTGCACGAAGCTTAGCATCCAAGTTTGAAAGAGGTTCGTCAAGTAAGAATACCTTAGGTTCACGAACGATAGCACGACCCAAAGCAACACGTTGACGCTGACCACCGGACAATGCCTTTGGTTTGCGTTCGAGAAGGTGTTCAATATCAAGGATACGAGCAGCTTCTTCAACACGGCGTTTGATTTCGTCTCTTGGAGTTTTACGAAGTTTAAGACCAAATGCCATGTTATCAAACACGGTCATATGGGGATAAAGAGCATAGTTTTGGAAAACCATTGCGATATCGCGGTCTTTAGGTGCAACGTCGTTAACAAGACGGTCGCCGATGTAAACTTCACCTTCGGAAATTTCTTCAAGACCTGCAATCATTCTTAAGGTTGTTGATTTACCACAGCCCGAAGGACCAACAAGGATTATAAATACCTTATCTTCAATTTCAAGACAAAAATCTGAAACTGCTACTACATCGCCAGAGTACTTTTTGTACACGTTTTG
>JAZSNW010000040.1:0-3071 GCA_045536615.1 Acutalibacteraceae bacterium
ATCAAGCGGACGGATATCATCAATGCCACGACCGTCAACACGCTTCTTTTCGTCCTTAAGCCAGCTTCTTACAACATGCTTTTGGATGAGGTAAGTCGGAGGCCAAGCGGTCTTAGGAAGACAAACCAAATGATCAACTCCTTGGCTCACAGAACGACATGGCTACGATCCGACTTACCTTTGCATCAAGCGGACGGATATCATCAATGCCACGACCGTCAACACGCTTCTTTTCGTCCTTAAGCCAGCTTCTTACAACATGCTTTTGGATGAGGTAAAGAATTTCGTCGATTTTGCCTTCTTGACCTTCAAACTGTGCGTCATACTTTTCGTGTAAAGCATTGCTGATAGGAAGTAAAGCAGCGTCACGAACGAGTTTATCATCAGTATCAAGTGCTTTCTTAACATCTTCAATGCAGAATTCTTCCATTTCAGCAAATAAAACGGGGTCGGGGTCGTTAGACTCAAACTCGAACTTTGGCTTGCCGATTTCAGCAACGATGCCATTAATGAATTTAACAACTTCCTTATTAACTTCGTGACCTGCCATAATGCAGTCAAACATAAGGTCATCAGGAATTTCATTACCGCCGGCTTCAATCATAGCAACCAAGTCAGCAGTTGAAGAAACAGTTAAAGTAAGGTCGGTTTTTGCGCGCTCTGAAAGGTTGGGGTTAATTACGATTTCGCCATCAACAAGACCAACGTTTACGCTTGAAATAGGACCAGCCCATGGGATGTCCGAAATTGCGATAGCGGTAGAAACACCGATAGCAGCAGCAATTTCAGGTGAGCAGTCGGGGTCAACCGACATAACGGTTGCAACAACTGAACAGTCGTTTCTCATATCTTTGGGGAACAAGGGGCGGATAGGGCGGTCAATACAGCGAGAAGCCAAAATTGCCTTATCGGTTGCCTTGCCTTCACGACGGGTGAAGCCACCGGGGAAACGACCAACAGAATACATTTTTTCTTCATAATCAACTGAAAGTGGGAAGAAATCCACACCTTCGCGGGGCTTTGCCGATGCGGTAACGGTACAAAGTACGCGTGTGTCACCATAGCATGACATAACAGCGGCATTTGCAAGACCTGCCATCATACCTGTTTCAATTTTTAAGGGGCGGCCTGCGAGTTCGGTTTCATAAACCTTAAAGTTTTCAAACATTTTTAAAATCTCCTTATTCATATATTTTTTGAGATTTTCGGTTAGCAATAAATACAACACCCGAAATTTCAGATGCTCTATTTACCGCTAAATCACGAAAATCTCCCTGCCGTAAAAACGGCAACAAGGCAGACCGTATTTTTGCGGTCTGCCTTTTGTACCAAAAATTACTTACGAAGACCGAGCTTCTTAACAACTGCACGGTATCTTTCGATGTCTTTCTTTTGAAGGTAAGCAAGAAGGTTTCTTCTGTGACCAACCATCTTTAAAAGACCGCGGTAAGAGTGCTTATCCTTGGGGTGAGTTTTAAGGTGTGCGTTAAGTTCGTTGATTCTTGTGGTAAGAAGAGCAATTTGAACTTCGGGCGAACCTGTGTCACCTTCGTGGATAGCATAATCAGCCATAACCTGATTCTTTAAATCCTTTGTCATTTTGTTTTCACTCCTTTTAAAATTTCATTCCGTAAACCAAGCACAAGGCCACGAGTGTTCCCTTTCGGGCAGACGCCAAGAGCATAGTATACGGTCGCCAAAAAATTATAACACAAACATTTCAAAAAGTAAAGCATTTTTTTAAACTATGTTAAAACCTTGCAAAATTGCACTAAATATAGTATTATATTAGCATATTATGCTTTGAGGGAGAATAAAAAATGCCTGAAAAAGAGAAAATTTTAAAAGAAAAGAAATTTAACTTAAAAGAAATTTTTACCACTTTTTATAAGAAAATTACCGCAGAAAACGAGCGTGAAAATCCACCCGCGAAAGAAGTTATGCTTGATATTATTATTGCATTGCTTCCTGCCGCAGTTTTCGGTTGTGTGGTTTTTGGCCTTTATGCTGCCGCAGTTTTGGCGATTAGTGTTTTGGCGGCAGTTTTGGTTGAGTTTTTGTGGAATTTAATTTTCAAAAAACCGCAAACTATCGGCAACCTTTCGGCTGCTGCAACCGGCCTTTTATTTGGTATGATTTTGCCGAGCACCATACCGCTTTGGCTTGTGGCTATCGGCAGCGTTTTTGCAATAATTGTTGTAAAACAACTTTTGCCAAAAATTAAATGCAACTTTTTAAACCCCGTAATTACTGCTCGGCTTGTACTTTTTGTATTATTCCCTTCAATACTTACTTCATTCGTTCATCCTTTTAATGTCGATACCGCCGCTTCGGCTACTCCGCTTTCAGTGGTTTATGGTTCTGAAGCTTCAAATGTTATATTAACCCTTAAAGATGCGTTTTTTGGCATTAAAGCAGGATGCATTGGCGAGGTTTCGGCCTTTCTTTTAATAGTAGGCGGTCTTTACCTTGTTTTAAGAAAAATCATAAACCCCATTGTTCCCATTTGCTTTGTCGGCACGGTTGCATTGTCGTCACTCATTGCGGGACAAAACGTGGGATTTGCGGTTTTAAGCGGTGGACTTATTATCAGCGCCATTTTTGTTGCAACCGATTATGCAACAGTTCCCACCACAGCGCTTGGCAAAGTAATTTTCGGTGTTGGCTGTGGTGTTATCACCTTTATTATAAGAAGCTTTACCCCTTGGGCAGAGGGTGTTGCAGTTGCGGTTTTGGTTATGAACCTTTTAAGCCCCATTTTCCACCGTTTAATTACAAGGCAAAAATTTAATTTTTCTTGGCTTAAACCCGTATTTGAAAAAATAAAAGCATTTTGGCAATGGATAGTAAAAAAATCCGGTGCATTGTGGCAATGGCTTAAAAATAAATTTTCACTTTTAATTGCCCGTATTCGCACCAAAAAAGAAAAGACAAATTAAAATGCATATCCCCCTTTTTTGCGGGAAAAATTTTATTACAATTTTTTAAAAGTGAGGCACACCCATTTTGAGAACCTGCGGAATTTTAATGCCAATTTTCAGTCTGGCGTCAGAAGGTGGAATTGGCACATT